>NZ_FAOZ01000024.1 GCF_001536285.1 Parafrankia irregularis
CGGGCACGGCCGACAACGCCGCCGGAGCCGCAACGCCGCCACCGCCGCCGCCGCCAGTTCCGGTCCCGCCGCCGCCACCGCCAGTTCCGGTCCCGCCGCCGCCGCCAGTTCCGGTACCAGTGCCGCCACCGCCACCGCCGCCGGTTCCTGTTCCGCCCCCGCCCGTGCCCGTGCCGCCGCCCCCACCGGTTCCGCCGCCGCTGGAACCGGTGCCGGTTCCGCTGCCACCGCCACCGGTCCCACCGCCACCGGTCCCACCGCCACCGGTCCCACCGCCACCGGTCCCACCGCCACCGGTTCCGCCGCCACCGGTTCCGCCGCCGCTACCGGTACCGCCCGTGCCCACACCGCCGGTGCCGCCCCCGGTGCTCCCACCTCCGGAGCCGCCGGGTGTCGCTGTGGCCGTCCCGCCGCCCGCGCCGGTTCCTCCGGTCGACGTCCCGGTTCCACCCCCGCCGCCGGTTCCCGGGGTGCGGGTGGCGACGCCGCCGCCGGCCCCACCCCCGACGCCGGCCTTCGTCGGGCTCGCACCGATGCCCGGCCCGCCCGAGCAGTTGGAGACACCGACCGCTGGGACCGTGACGAGCAGGCGTCCCGTGGCCGCGCTCCACGGCGAGGCGATGACCGCGAGCGCGCGTGTTGGCAGGGTCATCGACTCGCCCGGCGCGATGGTGGAGATCCCGGAGCCCTGGCTGGTGTCGAACCAGCCGAAACCGTAGGCGTCGGTGGAGTGGTTTCTGATTTTCCAGAGCGGGCCCTGTGCGGTGCACGTGTACGTGAGCGCCAGCGGGTTGACCTCGAAATCCTCGATGCCGTTGATTTCCCGGTCGAAGGGAATCGTGAACGGCAGCAGGGAAAGGAACTGGTCGAGTGTGGCGTCACCGGTTCCGCCGCCGACCGGCCTCGCGGACGGGCTGGTGATCACGGCTCCCATGCTGGGGGCCGCAGTTGTGGCCAGCGGGCTTGCGCTGGCGCTGGGGGTGGCGCTGGGTGACCCGGTCGGGTCCAGGCCGATGGTTATTCCGTCCTGCGCGGGCCAGGTTGCCTCCGGAGTGGCGAAGATACTGCTCATGATGTCGGTGGTCGCGGTTGCCGTCGGCGTGGGCTCGGCCGAGGCGGGCAGAGCCGCCGCCGTGAGTGCCGCGCCGAGAACGCCGGCCGTCACGGCCCGCATTCTGTTGATGCGCATGAATCCCTCTCCCTGACTGTGGCGAGTCGCCAGGGCACTCGCCGACGGCGCCCGCCGAACCACCGGTTTTCCGGATGTGGTGGTTGTGCAGGGTGCGGATCAGCGCCTGCCGGACAGGCTCGACTGACGCAGAAAGCTACCCCGTTTGGTTAGAGATGGCCTAGTCAGGTCCGGTCCAGAAAAGACGTGCGAGTGTCCGTCCGCACTAATCGCGTACTGTCCGTCCGGCCTGCGGTCGCCACCGGTGGAGCGATCGACGCAGGTGGATGAATGATCACCAGGAAGATCTTTCCTGCTGGCTGGTCGGTGCTCGATCCGACGGCATCACAGGTGTCTTCGGGCTGATGACCTGTCCTTATGTCCGTAAATGCGGCGTTTCGGGGCGATCGGTGGCGGCTGCTCATCGTGCGTGAACGAGTCGCCGCTGTGACTGGTGTCGTCGCCGACCGGAGCCCCGGAGGGGGTAGGGCGAACGGGGAGCTCGAATGTGCCGCCGCTATTCTCGGCACCAACGGGTAGGCAAGTTCGGGTAGGAACCGAAGGTGTCCACCGGTACGGGGGGCAAGGCGGTACGGCGCGCTTCACGGCTCTTCCGACGGACCTGGAAGACCCCCTCGAACGGGGGTTTACAGGATGTCACTCACCGCATTGTTAACCGCTTCGGATCGACTTGTTTCGGCCCTGTCCTGGGGCGATGGCAAGGGCTGTTCTCAATGCTGGCCGTGGTCATACCCGACATCCGGTGCGCAGCCGGCTTCTCCCGCGGCCGGTGCAGACAGGAGGGCCGTGTCACGGTGAGGTAAATTCGCATGGCGGTCGGTCCGAGGTGGCAGGATTTTCGCAGATTCCGGTGCTCCATGGTGTCGGGTGCTCGGTGCCGTCGACAGCGCCCGGGAGGTGTGAAGATCTGGTCACCCCGGTGCCTCCGTGTCTCGGCGTGTCCAATCACGGGTCCTGGGGTGTAGGGAAATCCCGACCTTCGGGCCGCTGCTGCTGCCGACCAAAATCCTCGGATCTTCGAGTTCCGGCCGCGGGTTGCCGCTGCTTCCGGGCACGGGTCGCCAGGCCACTGCGCCGGCCTCCACGGATGCAGGGAGGAACAGGGCCGCCACACCTGGCCGATCAAGCCCCGACCCGCGGCTCGCGTCGGTTTCTCGGGTCAGGATGGCGCCAGCCGGGTTTTGGCGGGATCTGACCACTACCGGCTACTACCCGGCGACCATGGGGGGCGGGAGGGGTTGGAAGCCGGGAAGATCAAGGGATTTTGGTCGTTGTGACGACCAAAATCCCTTGATCTTGTCCGATGGCAACCGCGGACGCGGACGCAGACGCAGACGCGGTTGCGGTGGCGGCCGCGGCGCACGGCCAGATCAGTCGGACGGAGGCGGCGAACCTGTGTGCGCTGTCCTCCAGCCAGGCGTCCAGGCTCCTGCGGGAGATGGCTCGCGACGAGGGGCCACTGCTGGCCACCGGCGCAGGGCGCGCGACCGCGTACACCCGCCGCCCCTGGGCCCCTGGGCCCGAGCTCGCAGCGCGTCTGGGTCGGGGGCGGGTGCGCGATTAGATCGCGCATTAGAAAAATCGATCGCGCGCGCGAAAATGCGCGCAAGCGCCGGGCCGTGCGTGCGGACCGGCGGCTGGTGGCAGCCGCCGGTGTGGCCGGGGCGGGGGTCGCTTCGGGGATCGTCAGTCGGTGGTGAGCGGCGGGGCCGTCCAGTCGATCAGGTGCTCGGTCGCGGTCAGCCGGGCGGCGAGCAGGACCGCACCGGTGGCCGGGGAGATGCGCGGCCAGACGAAGCGTGCGCCGGGGCTCTCGGCCGTCACGTGGCCGGTGAACGAGTCGAGGAAGGCGGGGCCGGAGCGGAAGGCACCGCCGACCATCGAGACGGGGAAGTCGCCGGTCAGGCCCGTGCGGCGGATGACGGTCAGGGTCTGCTCGGCGAGCAGGCGGCCGGAGTCGGCGAGGATCCGGCGGGCGACGTCGTCGCCGGCGGCGGCTGCCGCGGCGACCTCGGTGGCGAACGCGGCAATCCCCGACTTGTCGAGGGTGCCGTAGATCAGATCGTCGATGTCCTCGATCAGGCTGAGGCCGTAGAAGGCGAGCAGGCGGGGGACGACGGCCGACCAGGGGGCCCGCCCGTCGCGGTACGTCACCGCCGCGCGCAGCCCTTCCAGGCCGATCCAGTAGCCCGAGCCCTCGTCGCCGAGCAGGTGGCCCCAGCCGCCGCAGCGCCAGGTCCGGCCGTCGGCGGCCACCCCGAGGGTGTTGCTGCCGGTGCCGCTGATGACCGCGACCCCCGGTTCGCCGAGCGTGCCGGCGGCCCAGGCCGCGACGGTGTCGTTGAGCACCAGCGTGTTCTCGGCCGGCGCGAGAACGGGCAGCTTGGCCAGCAGGCCGGCCTGGTTCTCCTCGGAGTCCGCGCTGGCGATCGCGAGCACCGCGCCGGCGAGGTCGCCGACGCCTGCCCCCGCCGCGTCGAGCGCCCCGAGGATCGCGTCCGTGATCGAGGCGGCGGCGGCCTCGATCCCGTTGACGTCGGGGTTGCTCGGCCCGGCGGTGAAGGTGCTCAGGGCCAGGCGCTCGACGTCGAGCACGGCTGCGGTGGTCTTGGTGCCGCCGCCGTCCACCCCCAGCAGGTGCGTGCCCGGCCGGGTGGGCCGTCGGGCCTCACCGCGGCTGGACGGACGCAGGGCCGGCGGCAGGATGATCAGTGGGCTCAGGTTCTCCCGCGGTGGGCTGTGCACCTGTGCTGTGCCTCGCAATCGGCGTCGTTCCCGGAGCCGTTCGGGTCCGGTCGATGATCTTTGTACTTCACGATCTACAAGCGTTCGCTTACGTGTGCTCGCTCTCCGGTACCCGTCCGTGGAGGCCGGACGGGGCCGGTGGCGTCGGCCCGGGCGTGGTCCGAGCGTCGCCTGAAGGTGGCTGGAACGGCCGCGTACGCCGGGCACCGGGCGAGTCGTCCGGCTGGGAGTTCGGGCGATGGAGCGGACGTCCTGGCGGCGGCGCCGGCCGCCCGGCCTGCGGTGACGTGGACGGGGCTGCCCGAGCGGCGGTGGCCGGGCGGCTTGCGCGTGGCCAGGGCCGTGTGCTTCATCCTGCCCCGGTGGGACCTCTGTATCCCTGTGCGTCCGGCCACTCCAGGTCTCGTTCCGGCTTCGCTGGGAGACGGTAGTGGGGTGACCGATGACGACGACGACTGGGCACCGCCACCCGTGCCGGACGGAGACGGCGACCCGGTGGCCGCCGTGGACGAGGCGTTCACCGAGGCCGAGCTGGCGCTGGTCGCCTTCGAGTGGCTGCCGGACGACGATGAGCTCGACGCTGCGGCGACGATCCTGCACCACACCGACCAGGCTCGTCGGCGGCCGGACATGCCCCTGCGCAGAGTGCTGCACCAGGCGCTTGGCGAGACCTACCCGCAGCTGACCGCCTGGCGGCCGCGGCCGCACTACCTGTACGCGGTGGTCAAGACGCTGCACCAGCTCGCGTCGGACCGGGCGGCCCAGGAGGACTCCGCGGCCCTGCTTGTCGGCTGGGACAGGCTGATCGTGCTGCTTCGTCAGGTGATCGAGTCGGCGGACGACGCGGGTGGCGCGGGCGGTGCGGGTGGTTCGGGTGGTTCGGGTGGTGCGCCGTCGGGTTTCGAGGGGCCGGGCGCGCGTTCATAGTCGACGTGACGACTCGGGTACGGCGGGGATCTTCAGCCGCTTCCGCGACGGAAAAGGGAAACCAGGTGGTGTTGGGAGCACTCCTCACCGAGTATCTGTCTCGTGTCCATTCCACGGCAGGGGTCCACGTCCAAAGGCGATCGTGTGAGGGGTGAACGTTCCGGGGGCGGCGCCGGCGACCTCCCCTTCGTCGTCGCCCTCGACGACTCGGACACGCCCTACGACGTCGTCGACGCCCTCGCGCTGGCGCCGTTCACCAACGGGGACCAGCCCTGGGCCCGCAGCGTGCGCATCGACCGGCTGCGGCCGGGGGCGAGCCTGCTGCCGATCGGTGCCGAGATCGTGCGCACGGTGGTGGAGGATTCGCGTGACTCCCGCCTGGCGACCGGTGACGGCTGGACGGTCCGTGCGGTGCGCTGGCGCGGCGGCAGCGCCGAGGTCCTGGTGACGGCGGTCAGCGAGGAGCTGGCCCGGACGGTGCTGGACGGCGTGGTCCGTCAGGCGGCGGCCGAACCCGGCACCGAAGGCACCGTGACCATGGGGTTCTGGTATCTCTCCGCCCAGCGCGGCCCGACCCGGATCATCCGCCGCGCCGCGACGACGGACTGGCCGTCGATCCGGCGGAACTACCCGGCATCCTCGCTGGAAGCCCTCGACCGCCTGATGACGATGCGCCCCGAATCGCTGGTGGGCCGTCTGATCCTGCTGCACGGGCCGGCAGGCACCGGCAAGACGACGATTCTGCGTGCGCTGGCGCACGAGTGGCGGCGCTGGTGCCAGGTCGACTGCGTCCTCGACCCGGAGGCCCTCTTCGGCGACCCCGGCTATCTGATGGAGGTCGCGATCGGGTCGGATGACAGCGACGACGACGAGGCCGCCAGCGGGGCGAGCATGGCGTTGGAGGCCCCGGCGGGCAAATCCGAGGATGGCACCGGGAGTGCCATGGCCGAGCTCGCCGACGCCGCCGATCCCGATGTCGGGAAGTCCGATCCCGACGCCGGGGAGCACGACGAGCACGACGAGCACGAGGAGCACGACGAGGACGACGAGGACGACGAGGACGACGAGGACGACCGGGCCGATGGCGGGGACGACGGCGGGGCCGAGGCCGCGGCGGAGGCGGAGCGGCCGCGGCGCCGCTGGCGGCTGCTCGTGATCGAGGACTGCGACGAACTGCTGCGCGGTGACGCCCGAAGCGTCTCCGGGCAGGCGCTGTCCCGGCTGCTGAACCTCACCGACGGTCTGGTCGGCCAGGGGCGGGAGGTTCTGGTCGCGCTCACGACCAACGAGCCGCTGGCACGGCTGCACCCGGCGATCGTCCGCCCGGGGCGCTGCCTGGCGCAGGTGGAGGTCGGTGCGCTCCCGCATGAGGAGGCCGTCGCCTGGCTGGGAAGCACGTCGGGCGTCCTGCCGTCGATGACCCTCGCCGAGCTGTTCGCCCTGCGGGACGGGCGGCTGCCCGCGGCCATACCGGACCGGGATGGTCATACCGGCCTTTATCTGTAGTACGTTCTCCGGCGGCGCGACCTCGGGTCGCGCCGCCTTTTCTTTATGCCCTGATGTTCCTCTTCCGGGGTATGGTCGTGGCTTTCGTGATTAGTCCGGAAGGCGAAGAAGTGGTGCCGGCTGCGGTTGGGGTGGCCGGTGGTGGCGCCGATGGGGGCGAGCCCGGCCAATTTTCGGTGATCGCTATCGCGCAATTCTCTGGCTGAATTCACCGTCGAGCGAATCGGGTAACACGCCTGGTGTCGTCCCTGTGGGACGGAACAGGTGCCGATCGACTACTATTCCAATCGCGGGAAGGGCATTTGGGGATGCTCTGTTCTCGCTGAATCATCGATCGATAAAAATGTGGGGGGTTGGTTCCGGGGTCCGACCGAGAACCGCAGGGGGAATCACTGACAGTGCCGCATAGTGTGACGCCGCATGCTGCGGCGCCGCAGCATGCGGACGGGGCCGTGGGCCCCCGTGTACGCATGCCCTGGCGCAGCGGCGGAGCGCCGTATTGCGGAGGCGTCGCGAAGCAGGCCGGGCGGGCCGCGCGTGCGGCGAACACCTGAGAGCAGCAAGTCCACAGTTTGTCATGCCCATCTCCGGCGGACGTCAGCCGCCGATCAGGAAGAAACCAACCGCGGACCGGGGCGGCGCAGTGAGCCCTGCCGCATCACCGTCTCGGACGTCATCGTCCGCCGTCGCTCGATACCGCCTGGTCATTCAGCGCCCGGGCGGCCCCAAGGAGCTTGAGAAGATGCGAATCTTTGTAGTTGGATCCGGCGTGGTGGGCACGGCCACCGGCAAAGGTCTGCTCGAGGCCGGCAACCAGGTGACCTTCGTCGACGTCGCGCCGGAGCGTGTTTCCCTTCTGCAGGGGCTCGGCCTGGACGCACGGGCCGAGCTCGATCTCCGGGCAGAGCGGGATTCCTTCATCTTCCTCACGCTGCCGACGCCCAACGTCGGCAGCCGTTACGACCTGTCGGCGTTCGTCGCAGGCACCCGCGGGGTCGGGCAGGCGCTGCGCGTGAGCGGTGGCCGTCATACCGTCGTCGTACGCAGCACCGTCGATCCGGGCACTACGGATGGCCTGGTCGGCCCGTTGCTGGAGCAGGAATCCGGCCTTCGCCAGGGCGACGGATTCCTGCTCGCCAGCAATCCCGAGTTCCTGCGTGCCGCCTCTGCGGCCGAGGACTTCCGCTGGCCGTGGATGACCGTGATCGGATCCCGGAACCGGCGCGTCCAGGAGCGGCTCGCGGAGCTCTTCGCCCCCTTCGGCGGGAGTCTGCGCATCTTCGACGACCCGATGACCGCCGAGTTCGTGAAGTGCGCGCACAACCTCTTCAACGCGACCAAGATCTCGTTCTGGAACGAGATGTACACCGTCGCCGATCGGCTGCGGCTCGACCTCGGCGCGATCGCGGACACGGTCTCGCGGTCGGCCGAGGCGTCCTTCAACCCCGCCTATGGCACCCGGGGCGGGGCACCCTACGGCGGTGTGTGCCTGCCGAAGGACACCATGGCCTTCCTCGGGTTCGCGGCGGGGGTCGGAGTGGACATGCCGATCCTGCGGTCGGTCATCGAGACGAACTCCAGATTCGTCGACCGGACCGACCGGACCGACCAGGGCGACCTGGGTGACCGGGTCGACCGGGGCGACCTCGACGGGAGCGAGGGGACCGACGGCATCGACGTCGACGGCGTCGACTACTTCCGGGAGCCGCTGCCCGGGCGTTCCGGCGCCGCGGACCGCGGGCTGGGCTCGACCGGGCGTCGGACCGGGGCCGCGGTGCTGGCCGCCGAGGCGGGGGAGCGCGGCGTCCGCTGGTCCACCAACGAGATTCGGGCGGCCGACGAGATCCCGCGCCACGCCACGGACCCGTTCGGACTCGAGCCGACGGACGGTACGCAGCGATGAGGACCGTGCTGCCGTGGCTGCTTCTCGTGGCCTTTCTGCGACCACTGATGGAGATCTTCATCCTGGCCGCCGGTGAATGGTGGTTCCACACGACCTTCCGGCAGAACCGGGACCTCTTCTCCCGCTACATAATCCAGATCACCACCGTCGGCCGGGAACAGGACAGGGTCAACGAGATCATTCGGGAGATCCGGTCCTACCCGATGACGATGGACTACGAGATCTGGGTTACCAACGAGCCCGGCAACGGGGATGTCTACCCCGACGCCGACCGGGTCATCACCGTCCCGACCGACTTCAGCTGCGTGGCGCAGTACAAGGCCCGGGCGCTGGAGTTCAGCCGTATCGTCCGCCAGCATCTCGGCTACGACACGGCGGACACCAAGATTACATTCCTGGACGATGACACCTCACCGACCTGGGAATATCTGGAGACGGCCTATGCGGCCGACTACGACATCTGTCAGGGGGTGACGGCGCCGCGAATCGACTACGGCCGGGGGCCGTTCGCGCACTTCCTGCTGAGCCACATCGACGATCTGCGCTTCCACAACTGCATGACCTACTGCTCGTCGTTCCAGGGAATTCTGGGCCGCCCGCTGTTCGTCCACGGTGAGGGCCTGACCATCACCGGCCACACCGAGCGGACCGTCACCTGGGACTGGCGGATCTTCGCCTCCGAGGATCTCACGTTCGGTTGCAACGCCGCCGCCGCCGGGCTGCGGTGGGGCTTCTTCCACGAGTACATCCAGCTGACCTCCCCGTGGACGTGGAAGGCGTACTTCAAGCAGCGCCGCCGGTGGATGTGGGGGAACATCCACGCCATCGTGAACCGGGACGTCCTGCCGCTCGGCGCGGCGATCCGGATAGCGATCCGGTATTTCCTCAGCCTCTTCACGTTCCTCGCGTCGGGTACCGCGGTCGTGCTGATCCTCACCGACGTCATCGAGGTGGCCGGCTGGGCACACTCGCTGTTCTGGTGCTCGCTCGTGGTCTGGCTTGTGAACTTCGGGCTGAGTGGCTGGGTCAACGCCGGGCTGCGCCGGCCCGGCCAGAGCAGCGCGAGCTTCTGGACCAACCGGGTCCTGCAGACCCTCGCCGCGGTCGTGCTCGCCCCGGTCACCGCGACCTTCACCATCGTCGCCCTCATCACCACCCTCTACATGGGCAACCCGCGCAGCTTCGAGGTCATCGCCAAGACCGCGGCGACCAGCGACCAGCGCGAGCGCGACGGCCGTGACGGCGACGGCCGTGACAGCCGCGGTGACCAGACCACCGCGCCGACCATCCCGACGGCCCGGGGCGCCTCCACCACGGATGACACCCAGCGGGTGCCCTCCACGATCGGGGAGCGGCTCCGATGACCACGAGATCCCCGGCCCCGGCCGCCGGCTCGGCGAACGACCTGCTGACGGCGAACCACGCGCTGACGGCGGCCCTGCTGCGCCGTGAGCGGTCCCGCAGGCGGGGTGTCCACCTGCTCATGGTGGTGATGACGCTGCTGTGCGCCGTGACGCTCAGTGTCACCGTCGGGCGCCAGTACCGGGAGCTGCAGTCCACCAGCGAGTTCTTCCACCGGCATGCCTACGTGCCGTCCTACGACCCGCTCAGCAACGTGATCCTCGGCCTGCCGCCCGACACCATCGACGTCCGGGACAGCGCGCCGGCGCCGGACATCCGCGGCATCACGCTGCGCCGGACCGAGATCGCCCTCGTCGCGGGGGGTGAACTGGTCCGCAGTATCCCGCTGACGGGCCCGGTGACCGGCCTGCCGGATGTCGTCCGGGCGGTCGACGATCCATCCTGGATCGATCAGGACGGGCACGGGAAGGTCACGCTGCACGCGGCGCTGATCGTGTCACCGGGGGGGTCGCTGACCGTGACCGCGCCGGTCACGGATCTGGTGATGACCGTTCGTCGGGGGGTGCTGCTCGGCGTCGACGGCGGCCGGCTGACCCTCAACGGCGTCAACGTCCGGCCGGACACTGTCGGTGGGGACGTCAACCGCCACGCCGTCGACGAGCGGCGCCCGTTCATCGTCGCCACCCACCAGGCACATCTCGCGATCACCCGCAGCCACCTGAGCTACCTGGGCCGGGACTGGAACAGCTCCTACGGCGTCGCCTGGTCGGACGGCTCCACCGGGAGCATGACCCATTCCGAGGTGGACCACAGCTTCATCGGGACGTACACGGACCACGCCCGGGACGTGTTGATCGAGCAGAACTGGTTCCACGACAACACGCTCTACGGCGTCGACCCGCACAGCTATTCCACCAACATCTCCGTCCGGCACAACGTGAGTGAGCGCAACGGCCGGCACGGAATCATCTTCTCGGACTTCGTCACCGGCGGCGTCGTCGAAGGCAACATCACCCGGGACAACCGGCTCAACGGCATCATGATGGACGCCTCCAGCACCGGTAACCGGATCATCGGCAACACGTCCACCGGGAACCGGGGCGACGGCATCGTGCTCGCCTCCTCGCCGGACAACGTGCTCGCGAACAACATGGTCACCGGCAACCGGGTCGGCATCCACGCTCGGGGCGACCGTGCGAACGTCCAGGTCCGCGGGAACACGGTCGAGGGCAACCAGCTGGCCAGCCAGAGCGTCGAGCTGGCCGGAAACACCGTGCGGGACAACGGCGACCAGTGGCGGCCGCGGGTCCTGATCGGGATCTGGTCGGCGGTGCCGCTGGTCGTGGTGCTGCTGGCCGGCGTGACCGGGCTGGCGCGCCGGCGGCGGGACCGGATGAGCGGCCGCCCGGCGCTGGCGGTCGGGGCCTGACTTGGCCGCCGGTGGAGGCACACCGACCGTGCCCGGCCCACGGGCGTCCGACCAGCGATCCCTGGGCACGACGTTCGCCTATCCGGGCCTGCTCTACCCGCGGGTGACCGACGCGCGGCCGCCCACCCCGGCCGCGCCCGTCGGCACCGGGCCCGCTCCGGCCGTACCCGTCGCGGACACGCCGGACAGCCCCGACCGGGCCGGCGGTCCCGACCGGGCCGGCGGTCCCGACCGGGCCGGCGGGCTGGACACGACGGACGGGTCGCCTGGTCGGCTCAGAAAGTTCCGGCCGGATATCGAGGGCCTGCGCGCGGTCGCGGTGATTTTGGTCGTCCTCGGCCACTCCGGACTGGCCCTTCCCGGTGGCTTCGTCGGGGTCGACGTGTTCTTCGTGATCTCCGGCTTTCTCATCACCCGGCAGTTGATCACGGAAAGATCCGCCCGCGGACGAATCTCGCTGGCCGGGTTCTACGCCCGCCGGGCCCGGCGGATCGTGCCGGCCGCCACGGTCGTGATCGTGGCGACGATGCTCGGCGCCTGGCGGTGGGTGTCGCCGCTGCGCATCCACTCGACCGGTGTCGACGCGGCGCTGTCGGCCGTGTCTGCGATCAATATCCGGCTGGCCCAGGCCGGCACCGACTACCTCCGGGCGGAAGGCCCGCCCTCGCCGTTCCAGCATTTCTGGTCGCTGGCGGTCGAGGAGCAGTTCTACGCGGTGTGGCCGTTGCTGCTCGTCGTGACGGCCGCGCTGGTCGGCCCGGCCCGACGGCGGCGCACCGGCCCGGTCGCGGTGCTGCTGCTCGTGGTGGTGGCGGCGTCGCTGACCCTCAGCGCGCTCCTCACGCCGCGGTCGGCGCCCTGGGCCTACTTCGGCAGCCACACCCGGGCCTGGGAGCTGGCACTGGGCGCGCTGGTCGCGTTGGGAGCACCGCGGCTGGGCCGGCTGCGGCCAGCCCTGTCCGCACAGCTGACCTGGCTGGGGCTCGCCGGCATCCTGGTGGCCGCCTGCGTGTTCGGCGAGGACACGCTGTACCCCGGGCTGGTGGCAGTGCTGCCGGTCGCGGGGTCGGCACTGGTCATCGCCGGCGGGTGCGCCGCGCCGCGCCGCGGCGCCGAACTGCTGCTGCGCCGGCGGCCGTGCCAGCTGGTGGGACGGGTCAGCTACTCCTGGTACCTGTGGCACTGGCCGGTGCTGGTTCTCTGGCCGCTGGCCTCCGGGGAGCCGCTGCGCACGGGTGAGAAGCTCGCCGCAATCGCACTGTCGCTGGTGCTCGCGGTCCTCACGTACCACCTGGTCGAGAACCCGATCCGGCGCAGGCCGGTGCTGGCCCGGCGGCCGGCGCTGGGGCTGGGGCTCGGCCTGGTCTCGTCCGGTGCCGCGGTGGTGGTCGCGCTCCTCGTCGCTCAGGCCGCCGCGCTGCCCACGGGCGGCCCGACGGCGACCACCAGCCTGGCCGCGGCCGTCGGGGCGACGGTCGGCCCCGGCCCGCTCAGCCCGGACGGACCGGCCGCCTCAGGTGCCGACCCGGCTGCCTCAGGTGCCGACCCGGCCGGCACGGGTGCCGTCACGGTTCGGTCCGCGGCGCTCACCGGGCTGATCGAGCAGTCACTGGACCTCGGCGACCTGCCGGGGGGCCTGCGGCCGTCGCTGGAGCAGGCCCCGAACGACTACAAGTCGAACCGGTGCTACACCTCGATCACCAGCGGCACCCCGACGGACTGCGTCTACGGCGACCCGCAGGGCCGGCGGACGGTGGTGCTGTTCGGTGACTCCCACGCCAACCAGTGGTTCAACGCGATGGACGAGGTGAGCCGGCGGAACGGCTGGCGGCTCGTCCCGTACACGAAGGGCGGCTGCCCGCCGGCGGACTACCCGAACTTCGTCCTGGAGACCCTCAAGCGGGTCTACACCGAGTGCAACACCTGGCGTGCCGACGTGCTGGGCCGGATCAGGGCACTGTCGCCCGACCTGGTGGTCATCGGCTCGGAGGCGCGGACGGAGGCGATTCGGGTCGGGCCCGGGGGCATGACGAAGGTCGTGCGCGACCTGCGCTCGACCGGGGCCAAGGTCGTCCTCATCGAGGACACCCCCTACCCGGGCTTCGACGTGCCGGACTGCCTGGCCCGGAACCCGACGAACGTTCGCAGGTGCATTGTTCGGGTCGCCGGCGCGAAACTGACCGAACCGCAGCGCGCCATCGAGATCAGGGGTGCGGCGGCCGGCGGGGCGATGCTCGTCGACCCGGTTCCGTGGCTGTGCACGAAGGACGAGTGCCCGCCGATTATCGGTGACACCATCGTGTACTACGACAAGAGCCACATAACCGGGACGTATTCGACGGCGTTGGCGTCCTATCTCGGTCCGGCCCTTGTGCGGCTGGCCGGCTGACCTGACCGGTCCGCAGGTGTTTCACCGGCGATACTGAGCCTTTTCCATCTCACGGAGCACGGTCAGCGATGCCGCGGATCCGAGTCGACGATGGAAAAGGCTCAGCCGGGCGCGGCCTGCACCGCCCCGGGCCGCTGTCAGGAGCAACATGTGGTCCTGCGCCCGCGGGGAACGGGTGACGCCCAGCGGCAGAAGAGACAAAACGCGGGTCGGGGGAGAACGCGGTGAGTGCAGGGTCGCGACGGAGTGTGCTGCTGGCGGCGCTGCTCGGTGCCGGTGCCGGTGCCTTGGCGGGCTGTACGTCCGGTCCGCGGCACGGTGATCCCGAACGTGCTCCCGAGGTGCCGCTGCTGGCTCCGGCGACCACGCCCGTCGCCCCGCGTCTGCAGAGCTTCTTCGGGCCCGAGCTGGTCATCCGCCGGCACGGCTCCTACGGCCTGGAGCGGGTGGCCGTGCGGCCGGCCGGCGCGGGCTGCGGGTGGAGGTCCATCCGGGTCGGCTACCCGGCCGGGTCGGCCAGTCAGCTGTCGGTCGAGCGCGACGGTGCGCCCTCCGGCGGCGCGCAGGCCTATCTCCTTTTTCGGGACGGCCCCCGCGACGACGTCCACCTCAGCTACCGGATCCGTTTTCAGGAAGGTTTCCAGTTTGCCCGGGGTGGCAAGCTGCCAGGTCTTTTCGGTGGTGACCACGTGGCTGGTGGGCACACTCCGGACGGCACCAACGGATTCTCCACGAGATACATGTGGCGTGCCGGCGGAAAAGGGCAGGTGTATGCCTACCTGCCGACGTCGACGGATTACGGGACGACTCTGGGCCTGGGTACCTGGGAATTCGTCCCGGGGCGCTGGGCGGTGGTGCAGCAGCAGGTTCGGCTCAACACCCCGGGCCTGGCCGACGGTTCGGTGGTCGTCTGGGTGGACGGCCACGAGGTCTTCCGCCAGGACGGAGTGCTCTTCCGTACCACGCCGGCGCTGCGGATCGAGGGGGTCTTCTTCTCCACCTTCTTCGGCGGCGACGACCTGAGCTGGGCCAGCCCAATCAATCAGTACGCGGACTTCGCGACCTTCGTGGTCTCGGACCGCTTCATCGAGGCGGCTCCCGCCGGCCTGTGCTGAGACGATTCTGGTCGTTGGGGAGCCTGCCGCGAGATCCCGGGCCTCGGCTTTTGGCTGCTGCCGAGCAAGAGTTGAGGATTTTGGTCGTCCTGGCAGCCAAAATCCTCAACTCCTGCGTATTGCCAAACGGTCCTGCGCCCGTTTTATCTTTCTTGAGGTGAATTGCCGGCGCGGTGCGACGGCGCCGGATGTACCGAATGCTGACCAGGCCCGGCGGCCGCGCATGGGCGCGCACGGCTGTGCGCCCATGCGCGGCCAGCTACCGACGGCCGCGGCGTCGGCTGTCCCGGCTGTCGTTGCCGCTGTCTCCCAGGGTGACCTCGTTTCCGGTCACCAGACCCGCGCGGCGCAGCGCGTCGGCCAGCGCGCCGTCGGTACGCCCGCCGCCGCGCTGACCGCCGCCGCCACGCTGGCCGCCACCGCCACCACCACCGCGCTGGCCGCCACCGTCGCGCTGGCCACCGCCACCGCCGCCACGACGCTGGCCGCCACCGCCACCGCGCCCGCCGGCCGACTCACCCGAGGACCCTCCGGCCGCCTGGCCGCCGTCCCGCCCGGCGCCACCGCGGCCGGCCCCGCCTCGGCCGCCACCGCGACCCGTGCGCCGCTCGCCCTGGCCACCGCCACCGCCACCGCCGGCCTCCGCCGTGCCCGGTGCCGCGTCGTCCAGCCGCAGGGTGAGCGAGATCCGCTTGCGCGGGATGTCGACGTCGAGCACCTTCACCCGCACGATGTCACCGGGCTTGGCGACATCCCGGGGGTCGCTGACGAAGTTCTTCGACATCGCCGAGACATGGACGAGCCCGTCCTGGTGCACGCCGATGTCGATGAAGGCACCGAACGCCGCGACGTTCGTGACGACGCCCTCCAGGACCATGCCGGGCGTCAGGTCGGCGAGCGTCTCCACGCCTTCGGTGAACTCCGCGGTGCGGAACGCCGGCCGCGGGTCACGGCCGGGCTTCTCCAGCTCGGCCAGGATGTCCGTCACGGTCGGCAGACCGACGGCGTCGTCGACGAAGTCCGTCGGCCGCAGCCCGCGCAGGGTCTTCGTGTCACCGATCAGGGCCGCCAGCTCGCCGCCGGCGACGGACAGGATGCGGCGCACGACCGGGTATGACTCCGGGTGCACGCTGGAGCTGTCGAGCGGGTCGTCGCCGCCGCGGATGCGCAGGAAGCCGGCGCACTGCTCGAACGCCTTGGGCCCGAGCCGCGGGACGTCGAGCAGGCCCGTCCTGGACCGGAACGGGCCGTTGGCGTCACGGTGGCGGACGATGTTGTCGGCCAGTCCGCCGCCGATGCCGGAGACGCGGGCCAGCAGCGGCGCCGAGGCGGTGTTGACGTCCACCCCGACCGCGTTCACGCAGTCCTCGACGACCGCGTCCAGCGAGGAGGACAGCCGGGTCTCGGACAGGTCGTGCTGGTACTGACCGACCCCGATCGACTTCGGGTCGATCTTGACGAGCTCGGCCAGCGGGTCCTGCAGCCGGCGCGCGATCGACACCGCACCGCGCAGGGAGACGTCCAGCGCGGGCAGTTCCTGCGAGGCGAAGGCCGACGCCGAGTACACCGACGCACCGGCCTCGGAGACCATGACCTTGGTCAGCTTCAGGTCCGGGTGCCGGCGGATCAGGTCCTCGGCGAGCTTGTCGGTCTCCCGCGACGCGGTGCCGTTGCCGATGGCGACCAGGTCGACGTTGTGATCGGTGGCGAGCCGCGCCAGGGTGGCGATCGACTCGTCCCAGCGGCGGGCCGGCACGTGCGGGTAGATGGTGTCGGTCGCGACGACCTTGCCGGTGGCGTCGACCACCGCCACCTTCACGCCGGTGCGGAAGCCGGGGTCGAGGCCGAGAGTGCGCCGCTCCCCGGCGGGGGCGGCGAGCAGCAGGTCGCGCAGGTTCGCGGCGAAGACCCGCACGGCGGTGTCCTCGGCGGCTGTCCACAGCCGCATCCGCAGGTCCACGCCGAGGTGGACGAGGATCCGCGTCCGCCAGGCCCAGCGGACGCTGTCGAGCAGCCAACGGTCGGCCGGACGGCCCTCGTCGGCGATGTCGAAGCGGTCGGCGATGCGCCGCTCGTAGTCGCTGGGGCCGGCCGCCGCCGGTTCGGCCGGGTCGACGGGCGCGTCCGGCTCCAGGCTGAGGTCGAGCGCCTCCTCCTTCTCACCGCGGAACATCGCGAGGATGCGGTGCGACGGGAGCTTGGTGAAGGGCTCGGCGAAGTCGAAGTAGTCGGCGAACTTGGCGCCGTCGGACTCCTTGCCCTCGCGCACCCGGCTGACGAGGAAACCGCGCGACCACATCCGCTCCCGCAGGTCGCCGATCAGGTCGGCGTCCTCCGCGAAGCGCTCGACCAGGATGGCGCGGGCGCCTTCCAGCGCGGCGGTCTCGTCGGCGACGCCCTTCTCCGCGTCGACGTAGGCCGCGGCGGCCGTACGCGGGTCGAGGGTGCGGTCGGCGAGCAGGGCATCGGCGAGCGGCTCCAGCCCGGCCTCGCGCGCGATCTGCGCCTTCGTGCGGCGCTTCGGCTTGTAGGGGAGGTAGATGTCCTCCAGCCGGGCCTTCGTCTCGGCGGCCATGATCTGCGCCTCGAGCGCGTCGTCAAGCTTGCCCTGACTGCGGATGGAGTCGAGGATCGCCGCCCGGCGCTCCTCGAGCTCCCGCAGGTAGCGCAGCCGCTCCTCCAGCGCGCGCAGCTGCGCGTCGTCGAGGGTGCCGGTCGCCTCCTTGCGGTACCGGGCGATGAACGGCACGGTCGCCCCGCCGTCGAGCAGTTCGATCGCCGAGGCCACCTGCCCCTCGCGTACGCCCAGCTCCGCGGCGATCCGCGCCTGGACAGTCACCGTCTCCGGGAGGGACACCGTCGTCACGATCCGCAACCGCCTTTGCCTGTGTCCTCATCGTCCCCGCCGGTACCTCTCCCGGGGGTTGGTACTCCAGATAATCCCTCTTCACCGATCGCCCGTGGCGGTCGGGGGGAGCACGGTGCCCCGGCGGGACTCGTTGGTGCGGGCACGCGCACATGGTCACGTCTGTACTTTTTGTGCTTATTCGGCGTGCTGGGCGCGCTTCGTCCCCCGGCTCGGGGATGCCACCGCCGGGCAGCCTCGGGCAGCCCCGAGCCGTGGCGCAGGTCTGTGCCCGCACCGGGCCCGCCCTGTGCCCGCCCTGGAAGTGCCCCGCTGTGATCCGGTGGCCTTCCGCGCGGCCACGCCGGGGATGGATACGGACCGTGACCGTGGTCCGCCGGTCGCCCGGTCGCCCGGTCGCCGGCGTTGGCGCGTTGCCGCTGGCCGGGTCAGTGCAGCCTGGCCTCAAGCCCGTCCAGGACGGCGTTGCTCAGCTTGCGGATGCCGATCGGGGCGAAGGTCTTCTCGAAGAAGCCGCCGATGCCGCTCGCGCCATCCCAGGTGGTGTGCGCCGACACCGTGCTGCCGCCCGCCCCGGCGGCCCGGACGGACCACTCGGTGCGCAGTGACGAACGTTGGTCGGCCTCCAGCAGCTTGCCGGCCGACGGGGTGCTGACGAGCGCGTCCACCTCGCGCACCCGCTTGCGGGTCGCGTGCAGCTGGTAGGTGATGCGGGTACCGGCGCCCTCGCCGCCCTCGACCACCCGATAGTCGGTGATCATCTCGGGCCACAGCTGCGGCCGGGTGCCCGCGTAGTCGGACAGCAGGGCCAGCACCCGCTCCGGTGACCCGCCGACGATCCGCTCCACCTCGACACTGATACGTGCCATTCGCCACTCCGTCCGTTCGGCTGGGCCCTGATGGCCGTCCTCCGCGCAATGCCGAGACTATCCCAGGGGCCGCAAATGCGGTGCGCGAGCCCATCGCCGCGGCCGCCGCCGGCGAATTGTGGGAACGCCGCCCGGTCGATAATGTGACCGCGCTGCCCGGCGGCGGGACCCGTCGCGCGCGGTCCGTTTGTGGAGAAGGCAGCACGAAACCTGTGTCGTGCCGGTTGGACGGGGGTCCTGTGCAACATTCTCCGCAGACGTCCAGTAATCCTGGGGAAGAAGCGGCTCCGTCGCGCGGACCGCTGCGCGCGGTCGGTGACACCCTGGTCTTCCTCGCGGGCGCACAGCCGAAATTCCTGCCACCGGCCGACCGGGCCCGGTTCGTCACCGCGGGCGTGCTGATGCTGCTGACCTCGGCACTCGCCACGTATGCCGGCGCGACTGTGGTGTCCGTAGGTTTCGGCACCGGAATGTTCCGCGCGCTTCCCTACGGGCTCTTCTACGCCCTGTTCATATTCTTCATCGACCGCTCCGTCCTGCTGACGCAGTCGTCCTACCGGTATGACGCGGAGGGTGGCGTCAAAACGACCGGACCGGGCTTCTCCGTGATGGTCCGGGTCTTCATCGCGGTGTGCGGGGCAATTATCGTCGGTGAGGCCATACTGCTCCGCATCTTCGAAACCTCGATCGCCACCACCGTCACCGAGATCCAGCAGGAGGAGAACGGTCGGATCATGGCCTCCTGGGATGCGAACCAGGAGGGTGAGCTGGCCGCCCGCACCGCTGATCTGGCCGCGAAGAAAAGGGGGCTGGATGCGGCCAGCTCACTCGTCGAGGCCAAGACCGCGGAGGTGAACTGCCAGCTCACCGGTGGCCCTTCCTGCCTCGTCGGGGCCGGGCCGATCTACCAGATCAAGCTGGCCGAGCTGGCCGCGGCCACCGCCGCCGTCGGTGACGCCACCCGGCTGCGGGACACCGCCCAGCGTGGTCTGGACGAGTTCCGCGCCACCCAGGAGAAGAACCGGACCGCCTTCGCCCGGACCGCCGCCAGCACCAGCGGGGCGGCAAACGACCTGCTCATGCGGGAGAAGGCGTTCTGGAGACTGACCACGCGGGACCGCTCGGTGCTCGCCTGGCGGCTGCTGCTGACCCTGCTGCTGCTCGGAGTGGACCTCGCGCCACTGCTGTCCAAGCGCGGTCTGGACGCGAGCCCGTACCGGCGCCGGGAACGCCTCGCCCGGTGGCGGGACGAGACATCCGCCGAGGTCGAGGCACTGCAGGTGGGTCACAACGCGCGCGAGCGGCGGGATCTCGCGCCCGCGGTGGCGGCCCGGCTCGCGGCCCGATGGGAGGACTACCAGATGCGGCGGGACGGAGTGGAAGGCGCGGTCCGCTGGACGGCCGACACCGCCGACGCACGTCTGGCCGAGGAGGAGATCAGCGCGGATCGGCAGTCGCAGCTGCTGGAGCTGCGTGCCCGGCACGGCATCGTCGCGGTCCCGCGCACACCAGGCCTTCCGACGGCTCAGGTGCCACCGGCCGCGCCACCGTCGGCTCAGGTGCCACCGGCGGCGGCACAACCGAGCCCGACGGCATCGCCGAGGCCACCGGCGGACGCCGCCGAGCACTGACCGTTGCTCACCCGGGGCTAGTTGTGACCGCGCCGGTGGCGGCGGCGTGCGACGACAGCGGTCAGGACGCCGAGCGCGGCCGCGCCGCCAGCCGCGGAGCCGGCGATTCGCGGGTTCTCCCGGGCCCGGTCCCGACCCACCATCGCCAGCGAGGTCGCCTTCGTGCGTCCCGCCGTGCCAGCACCGGCCACCTTGGTCTTCACGCCCTGCGCGGTGCGTCCGGCGACCTTGTGCGGGCGGAGCCGGTCGGACAGCACGTCAAGGTCCTGGCCGAGCTGCGCACGGGTCGCCTCGATCTCAGAACGGATTTCGTCGGGCTTGGTGCTGGTCACGTGCGCCATCCTTTCGACGATGCCGGGTGCCTGCCGTGCCGGATGCCTGCCGTGCCGGGTGCCGGCGCGGGGTGGTCAGTGCCGCGGGGTGGTCAGTGCCGCCGGTTCTGGGCCCAGTGGATGTCCTCGCGCAGCGTCTCCACCGTCTGCTTCGGTGCAGGGTGCACCGCCTTGACCGTCCGGCGGCCCAGCAGTGCCAGTGCGCCCGCCGCGGCGGCCAACACGACGCCCACGATCAGCGCGGCCCATCCCAGGGCCATGACTGAGCCGAGCCCGAACATGACGGCGAGCAGGACGAAGACGAGTGCGAAGAAGCCGGCGCCGCCGGCCGCCGCGAACATGCCGGCACCCTTGCCGGCCTTTGTCGCCTCCTCGCGCAGCTCGGCCTTGGCGAGGGCGACCTCCTGGCGGAACAGCGTCGAGACGTCGCTTGCCACCTCGGCGACGAGATGCCCGGTCGACGCCGGTCGTCGACGTTCGAGGCCGGCACCGGTCGCGCTCCCGGCCTCGGTGCCGACGGCGACGGCCCCAGAGCCGGGGCCGGAGCCGGGGTGAACGGCGGTGCCGGCGCCGACACCGGATGCCGTCGGGGTGGCTGTGGCGGTCCCGTGCGGGCTGGCTCCCCGTGCGACCGTGCTCGCCCGGCGCGCTCCCGTGGCCGCGTTCGCCGGGGGTGAGCCGTCGACCGGCACACGCACGGTGACCTGCGCGTCCGGCGGTATCCCCGTGCGGTCCACGGGGGGTGTGGCCGGTGTCGTCGGCTGGCGGCTGAGTGTGCTGGTCATGCCATCCCCTTCTCAACCGGACCGGAGACCCGCCCTCCGGCGGTGTCCATACGGATCGGTGTAGACCCGGATGCCCGCCGGTCGCCGTATAAACCGTGGTCGGGGGGGACGGATCGGGGCGACGAGGGGGTGGGGAGGCGTCAGTCGGCGCGTTCCTGCGGGGACGAGTGCTCCCAGTCGGCGAGAATGGTGCGAATCCCGGTGACCAGTGACAACGGCTGGTCGAGCATCACGTGGTGCCCGGCGAGCGGAATCTCGATCACTGGCGCGACCCGGCCGAGCAGGTTGTACATCAGGTGGCCGATGTCCGGTGTCACCAGGCCCTTCTCGGCGCGGAACAGCACGACCCGGCAGTGGACCTTGCGCAGGATCTCGGGGGACGGTGTCCGGTTGCCGAACACGTTGGGGTCGAACTTCCAGGCCCAGCCGCCCAACATCGCCCCCATCGAGTTCCGTGCGATGTGATCGATGATGTAGGAAAGGCTGTTCGGCTGTTCGGGAACCGTGCGGAACCGGGCCAGCGCGTCGGCCGCGGTCGCGTAGACCCGAAGGGGGCCGAACGCCGTCCGCTCCCGCGCCGCCCGCTCCTCGGGGGTGGACTCCTTCACCGGCGAGTCGATGACGACGATTCCGGCGACCCGGTCCGGGTACTCCGCCGCGGTGGTGATCGTGACCCAGCCACCCATGCTGTGGCCGATCACGATCGGCGGAGAGGTGATCCCCGCGTGGTCGATCACCGCGATGACCTCGGACGCCCAGGTGCTCAGCGAGTACTCTTCGCGCCGGCCGCTGTCGCCGTGACCGGACAGGTCCAGCGCCAGGACCCGGTACTCGGCCGGGATCAGCGGCGCGATGTGGTCCCACCAGCCGGCGTGGGCCGCCCCGCCGTGCACCAGCACGATCGCGGGCCCGTCGACCGGCCCCCAGCACCGGTAGCTGATGGCCGTCCCGTCGACCTCGGTTTCCAGCCGATCGGGGCGAGTATCGATGGCGGCCTCGAACCAGGCCGGTGCTTCGTCATACATCCATGTCTGCCGTTCGGCTCGTCGTTGTGGTCCTCGGCGACTGCCGCATCCCTGATGAAACACCGTGGACGAGCTCGCGCCGGTGTCTGCCGGTTCGGTGACGGATTCGTCGGATTTCCGACTCACCGGTGGAGACGGAATCGCACCTGCTCCAGAACCCTCCGGAATCGGTCGCATGGTTGCCGCCACGCTGCGTTGGCGCAGCCGTACCGTTCATCGTGGCAGGGCGCGGTAGAAGGCCACATGCCGGGACGCGGCGAGGTCCCAGCTGAAGCGGCTGGCCACCGCCCGGCCGGCGGCGGTCCGGGCGGGATCCGGCAACGTGCCCGGCCACGGCTCGGCCGCGTCGAGAACCCGGTCCAACGCGGCCGCGAAGCCCGTCGGGGACGACGCGAAGGACACGGCGCTCCCGGCCGCGCCGAGCACCTCGCGCAGCACCGGCAGGTCGCGGGTCACGACGGGCACCCCGGCGGCGAGCGCCTCCAACGCGGCGAGCCCGAAGCCCTCCTTCGCGGACGGGAACGCGAACACGCTCGCCGCGGCGACCAGGGCGGGCAGCTCCTCGTCCGGCACCGGCCCGAGCAGGACGGGCTCGATGCCGAGCTCGGCGGCGCGGGCCAGCACATGATCACGGTAGGCACGGTAGTCGAACAGCGTCTCCCCGCCGGCGAGGACCAGCGACACCGGCGTCGAGCGGCCGCGTAGCAGCGCGAACGCCTCGATCAGGTCGGCCGTCCCCTTGCGGGGCTCGATCCCGCCGACGGTGAGGACATACCGGCCGAGCCGGGACTGCCAGCGTTCCCGGGCCGCCCGGGCGGGGCCCTGCGGGGCCGCCGCGGCGGTGAACCGGGCCGCGTCCACGCCGTTCGGGATGACGGTGGCGTTGATGCCCCATCCGGCCGCCAGCTCCGCGGCGACGGCGGTCGAGACGCACACGTGCGCCCGCGGGCGGCGCAGCGCGCGTTCATGGCAGGTGACCAGCTCAGGGGTGGTGAACGTGTCGAGGTGGTGCACCGTGCGGACGCAGTCGGCCACCGCGTTCGCGGAGATGCAGTCCTGGGCATGTACGACGTCGTAGGCCGTGCCGGAACCGGAACCGGAACCGGTGCCGGTGCCGGTGCCGGTGCCGCGGTGCGTGTCGAACGCCTCGCCGAGTACGGCGATCGAGCGCAGGATGCGCTGCCCGACCGACTCGTCGTCCGGGGCATCCGGGAACGGCACCGCACGCACGCGCACGGCGGGGTCGACCGGCCGGAAGAAACCCGTGTCGCCGCCGCGGGCCAGCGTCCACAGGTCGACCTGGTGCCCGGCCCGCGCCAGCGCCTCGGCGAGCGCGAGGGTTGCCACCACCCCGCCGCGTGGCCGGGTCGAGTAGGTCAGCAGTGCCACCGAGAGCGGCCCGGTGCCGCTCGGCCCGTTCCCGCTCGTGGTGGCGCCGCGCTCAGTTCCCACGGGCACGGGCGCCGGCGCCCTCCTGGGCGAGGGCCTCGGTCGCGACTCCCATCAGCTCCCCGTGGCTGGGGCCGGGTACGGGATCCGGCCGCCAGCCCGTCGCCAGGACGTCGCGGACCCGAGCGACGAACGTGCTGTCGGTCAGCACGGCGGACGGCGGCAGCAGCGCGTTCTGCAGGCGGGTGAAGCGGTCCCACACCCAGGGGTCGCGGCGGGCGGCCAGGTACGCCTCACCGTTGGTGACGCCGGCCCCGGCCGCGGCCAGGGCGCCCGCCCCCCACTCGGGTCGCGGTGGCCACGGGGTGTATCCAGTCGGCAGCGCACCATTGGTGGGCGACGGGTGGCCGCCGCTGCGTACGCCCGGATTGTCCGGCCGCCACCGCAGCAGGCGGGCGGCGTCCTGGTGGACGGAGTCCTCGAACCAGGGGGCGAACTCCGTGCGCAGCGACTGGTCGAGGG
Source organism: Parafrankia irregularis (assembly GCF_001536285.1). NCBI lineage: Bacteria > Bacillati > Actinomycetota > Actinomycetes > Frankiales > Frankiaceae > Parafrankia > Parafrankia irregularis. The sequence goes on from NZ_FAOZ01000024.1 coordinate 23,985, forward strand.
CGAGCGCCCGGTCGGCCGGGTCGCGGATCGCCCGGACCGTCTCGGCCAGCCGCACGGCGCCCAGCAGCGCGAGCGTCACCCCCCGCGTGTGCGCGGGGTTCGTGATGATCGCCGCGTCGCCGACCGTGAGCAGGCCGAGCACCCCTGGACGCCCGTCCGCCACCAGCGGCCGTAGCCGGTTGCTCAGATGCGACATCGCGGTGACGGGTGAGACCGGCACGACCTGCTCGGCGTCAAGCCATGGCACGAACATCTCGATGGCCCGGGCCGCCGCGTCGAAGGCCGCGCCGTGACGAAGCACCCGGATGTCGCCGTCCTCCGGCAGGACGCCGAAGGTCATCGAGAAGACGTCCCGGTCGGCGGGGAACATCAGGCAGGAGTAGCGGTCGAAGGACGCGCCGGCGGTGTGCCCGCGGTTGAGCGCCACGGCGGGCTCGGGGCCGCGCCGCCGGTAGAAGCGCGAGTAGTAGGCGATGCCGCAGTCGACCTCGGCCGGCGGTGGCAGCTCCGCTCCCGCGTCGACGAGCCAGCGGCGGACCGGCGACAGCCGCCCCGCGGCATCGACGACCAGGTCGGCGGTGCGGCTGCTGCCGTTGGCAAGGCGCACGCCGCGAACCACCAGCGGCGCACCCGCCCCCGACGCGGAACCCGCTCCCGACGCAGACCCCGACCCGTGCGCTTCGGTCAGCAGCCCGGCGACCCGGGCACCGGACCGGATGGTGACACCGGGCTCCCTGCTGACCACCTCCCGCATCACCCAGTCCAGGGTGGCGCGGCGGCACCCGAGCACGACGAGCTCGTCGTCCTCCGGTGGGACGTCGGTCAGCGTCGGCGGGGCATGCTCGCTCAGCCGCGTCTCCCGGACACCCACGGCCCGCAGGCCGTCGAGGATCTCCGGGGCGTGCTCGCGGAGCAGGGACCGGCCACGGGCCAGGAAGGCGTGCGAGTGCCAGGTCTGTGTCGCGCCCGGGCGATGCCAGTCCGCCACGTCCGCGAGGTCGGAAGGCCGGTCGTCGGGGTCGCGATCGAGGACGTCGACGCGCCAGCCGCCGCGGGCCAGCAGCAGGGCGACGGCCAGCCCGGAGGCCCCGGCGCCGATCACGATGGCGCCTGGTATCAGTGCGTCCGGCATCAGCGGGCCACCGCGCCGAAGCGCCGGGGGTCGTACGGGTCACCGGCCAGCAGGCACGGCGGCTGGTAGGTCGCGGCACGCCGGTCGGCCAGCAGGTTCATCCCGCCGCGTGCGCGGCGCAGCGCCTCGGTGACGTCGATGGTCGTGACAGCCTGGCCTTCGGCCGTGCCGGTGGTGGCCAGCACCGAGCCGTCCGGATGGACGACCTTCGCGTTGCCCACGAACCGCAGCGACCCGAAAGCGCCGGTCTGGTTCGACGCCACCCAGACAACCTGGTTCTCCAACGCGCGAACCTGGTCGTAGAGATTGAACCGGTGCAGGGAGCGGTCGTCACCGACCTCCTGGGCCGGCTGGGTGCTGGAGATCGGCCACGCTGACAGACAGGCGATGATCGCCGCGTCGGCGAGGGCGAGGCTCCGCCCGGCTTCCGGGAACGCCTTGTCGTAGCAGATCATCATTCCCATCCGGCCGAGCGGGCTGTCGAAGGCGGTGAAGGAGCGGCCGGCCTCGAACACAAGGCCCTCGCCGAGTGGCTGGTGCACCTTGCGGTGGCGGCCCAGCACGCCGTCACCGTGGACACACACCGCACTGTTGTACCGGTAAGGACCGTCACGCTCCGTGTAGCCGGCGCAGACCACCATATCTTGGGCGAGCGTGACGAGCCTGGCGATTTCCGGTCCGTCCGGATCGAGTGCGGGCGGCCCGCCGTCCAGCGCCAGATCGGTGCCGCTGGGCGGCAACGTGTGCAGGTAGCCGCCGAGTGCGGCCTCGGGCAGGACGAGGAGATCCACGCCGCGCTGCCGGGCCGCGTCGATGTGCGTACCGATTCTCGCGAAGCATTCGTCCAGGTCACGGCCGAACGGCGCGGCGACCGCGGCGATGGTCACCCGGCGGCGGGTGGGCCGCGCCCACCCGCCGCGCGCCTGCGGGCGCCGCGTCGTGCTCACGCGTGGCCCAGCCCCGTCACATGGCCTGACAGCGCCGGGGTGAGGACTCCGTCCGGCCAGCGCAGCGTCACCCCGGAGCCGTTGAGCAGGCGGCCGCAACGCCCCGAGGTCGCCGGGCGGGGCGCCGGCACCGGGCGGTCGTCGACGTCCGCCGTAAGCATGGCGTAACCGGGGAAGCAGGTGAGCCAGTCACCGACAGTCGCCTGCGCCGGCCGGGGAACCGCGGCGACGTCCAGCTCGGCGGCGCAGCCGCTCGCCTCGGCGAGCATGCCGAGCGTGCCGACGATGCCGACCATGCTGACATCCTTGGCGGCGCACGGCCGGTGCCGGCGGGGCAGGTCCAGCATCGCGCGCAGCTCGGCGGTGCGCCGTGTGGACGTCGAGTCCCACTGCCGGCCGGAGTACCCGGCCCGCCAGTCCCCGCCCAGGTCGGCGGTGAGGGTGACCGCGTGCCCGGGCAGGCCCCCGCCGGCGGGGACCGGCTGGTCGGAGCGGCCCAGCGCGGTGACGGACAGTGCCGAGGCCACTCCGAGCTGGGTGTGCCCGCCCAGTATGGGGACGCCGTACCGCTCGGCGGCGGCCCGCAGCCCGCCGATCACCCGGGCCACCCGGGAAGCGGTTGGCCCGGCGACCGCGTCGAGCAGGCCCACCGGCCGCGCGCCCATCGCCGCCAGGTCGTTCAGATTGACCAGCACTCCGCACCAGCCGGCCCAGTACGGGTCACGTTCGACCATGGACGGGATGATCGCGTCGCAGGCGGCGACGACGTCGGTGCCGGGCACCGGCGCGCCGTCGTCGCCGACGAAGCCGGGGCCGCCCGGACGCAGGCCGGCCAGCAGGTTCGCCAACGGTGCCTTGATCGAGGCGGCGACCGCGGCCAGCCGGTTGATCGGCCAGCGCATCAGCACATGGGGGCGGCCCGCGACCGTCGTCGTCCCGGCGATCATCCAGCCGAGGCGGCCGAAGAAGCGGACACGCTCGGGCTGCACCGCCGCGTCGAAGCGCAGCACCCCCTCGTTCTCGGCCCGTGCGCAGGCCGCCCGCACCAGTGCGGCACCGACCCCCGCGTACCGGGCGCGCGCCGCGGCCGCGACGACGAGCCGGCCGCCCTGCCAGGCGCCGATGTCCTCACCGCGCCAGATGGGTGCGAGCCGTACGCCGCCGATGACGACCCCGTCATCCGGGCCGCCGACCACCCGGGCCACCAGGACGATGCTGCGCGGATCGGTGTCGACCTCGTCGAGGTCGCCGGCGACGCCGGCGGGGAAGAGGCCCTGCTCGTCGACGAAGACCTCGCGCCGCAGCCGCGCATAGGCGGTGAAGGTCGCCAGGTCGTCGGCCTGTTCGACGCGGTAGGGCGGCTGTGCGTCCAGCGTGCGCCGGTCGCCCCAGACGGCCAGCGTGTCCACCGTCTCCGCCCGGTTCCGGGATGGAGCGCGATCTCCCGGCAACAGACCGTACATGATCATCCCCCGGCCTGGGGCAGCGCCGAGCACGCCCCGCAGGCCGCGCAGCCGGCGCCCTGATCGGCACCACGCATCCCGGCCGCCGCCAGCGCTGCCGCGACGCGGGCCGTCACGTCCGAGACGAGCTCGGGGTCGGGCGCCTGGGCGCCGTCGCGTGCCGCGAGCGTTCCAGCCAGCGGCCGGAACGGGACGACGAAGGGGTACACGCCCAGCGAGATGAGCCGGCGTGCGCCCTCGACCAGCTCCTGGGGGTCCTCCCCGAGCCCGACCAGCAGATAGGTCGACACCCGGTTCCAGCCGAAGACCCGAACCGCTTCCGCCCAGGCCCGCTCGTATTCCGCGAGGCTGACGGTCGCCTTGCCGGGCGTCCAGCGGCGCCGGACCTCGTCGTCCAGCGACTCGATGTGGATGCCGATCGTGCTCGCCCCGGCGGCGCGCAGCTCACCGAGGACGGCCAGGTCCTCCGGTGGCTCGCACTGCACCTGGACGGGCAGGCCGGGAACGGCGGCCACCACCGCGCGCACACAGTCGGCGAGCAGCTTCGCTCCCCGGTCGGGGCCGGCGGTGCTGCCCGTGGTCATGACCATCTGACGGACACCGTCGAGCGTGACCGCGGCCCGCGCCACCTCGGCGAGCTGCTCCGGGGTCTTGAGCCTCGTCGTCGCGTCGGCGCGCAGTGACTCCTCGATGGCGCAGAAGCGGCAGCGGTCGGGCTCGCGGTACCGGACGCAGGTCTGCAACACGGTGGTGGCCAGGACGTCCGCGCTGTGCAGGCGGGCGAGCCGCGAATACGGCACCCCGTCCGCGGTCGTCAGGTCGTAGAAACGCGGCCGGCGTACCGGTGTGGCTTCGACGCCGAGATCCGTCCCGGCGAACAGGAGCCGGCCGGCGTCGATGGAGTAGGGGCTGGTCGGGACGATGGGCAGGGCCAGGCCTCGGCCCGCGACGACGACGTGGCCGTCGTCGCTCGGCCCGGCACCGCTGCGGCGCTGGACCGGAGCGCTGACACGCACTCCGTGGACGGCGACAGCGCTGCGCACGGCGAGGTCGAAACCCCCGGGAGGCCGGGTGTCCGCCGCCTCGTCCGGCCGGCGATCGGTCGCCAGGCCATGGTTCATCTGTGTCTCCCGTCGGGGATCCGCGCCTGGCCCGTCGGCGCGCGTGGGCATCCAACGGCGGGCCTGGGCGGGAGATCGGGGTGGAGCGGTGAGATCGCGCCCGCGCCGGGCGCATGGTCCGGCGCGGGCGGCGCGGCCTGATGCGGCGTCAGAGCATGTACGTCGAGTTCACGATCGCGCCCTTGCGCGTGTAATAGATCACGCAGTCCTGGATGTCGAGGGGGTGGGCGGGGATGACGCCCTCGATCAGGTCCTCCTCGCGCAGGCCGTGCAGCGACAGGCCGAACCGGCAGACGTAGACCTTCCCGCCCTCCTTGATGAAGGTCTCGATCTGCGCGTTGATGTTGTGCTCGCCGGCGAACGCCGAGTCGCCGGTGTGCGGGAAGCCCCGGGTGGCCATGCAGTTCATGGCGCCGGGACCATAGAAATAGATGACTGTTTCGAAGCCTTTGCGCAGGGCCCGGGTCGCCTGCAGGATGGCCACGTAGGTCACCGAGGACTCGTGCGCGATGCCGTGGATGAGCGTGAGGTAGGACTCGCCGTTCTCGGCCTGGAAATCGGGGAACAGCTTCGTCGAGCCGTACAGGTTGCTCCCCGGGGGGAGCGACGGGTGTGGCACCTCGGTGAGGCTCTGGCGCTCCAGCTCCGTCAGCTCCATTAGTGCTCCTGTCCTGATCTGGTCCTGGTCTGGCCTGGAGTGATCGACTACTGCATCTTCGCCTGGATGGGCTACTTCAAGTAGTCGTCGGGTGTGGTCGTCCTGTCCGCTTTCGGAAGTAGAGGTCCTGGAAGTTCTCCGACAGGACCCTGCGCGCGAGCTCCGGGTCGTCGATCGCGGCGGTGAGCCGCGCGAGCTCGCCGGGGTGGTCGCTCCACGGCTCGTCACTGGCGAAGAGCAGCCGGTCGTGGCCGAAGCCGCGGCGGGCGACCTCCGCCGCGTACCAGCGGGGCGCGAAGCCGACCGCCCAGCTCGCGTCGGTGTAGACCCGCCGGCCGGCCGCGATCCAGTCGAAGAACCGCCCACCGATCAGCTTGATGTGCCCGCTCACGCCTCCGCCCAGGTGCACCAGATGCACGGCGACCCGATCGGCGTACTCGTCGACCAGCCGACCCATCCGGTCGACGTCGGCCGGGCCGCCGGGCGAGGTGTGGACATGAACGACGAGGTCGTGGGCGGCCGCGACCGCGAAGATCCGATCGAGCCGCCCCTGGCACGCCGGGTCGTCCGCGTCCCCGCCGAGCAGGAAGCTGAGCTTGAGCGCGGCGACGCCGGGTTCGCCGGCGAGCGCGAGCGCCCGCTCGGTGGCCGCCGTGTCCCGTACCAGCGGTGACACCCACAGGCCGGCGAGGATCCGCTCGTCCGCCTGGGCTGCCTCCACGCACAGCTCGTTCAGCCCGAACGGGACCGACGGGTCGGGCACGCCGTAGTTCGGGATCACCAGCGCCGCGGACGTGCCCTCGGAGTCCAGGTCGGCGCGCAGCTCGGCGATGGTGGCGCGGGCACCGACCGTGGGTAGGACCGCTGGCCCGCCGTAATAGGGATGGGCCGGCAGCACACCGAGATGTCGATGCCCATCGTGTACGTCCGGTCGCGGCACGGTGGCAGTGAAGCACCCTGGTGTTTCCCGTGTGTGGCCAACGTGACAATCCGGTCGCATCACTGGCTCCTTTGGTCCTCGCGTTGCCGGAAACTGGTCCTCGGATGACCCCTCTGGGTAGTCGGAGCGCTGTTTCCGTCCGCTCGATGTGATCTTTCCGTTGATCGTCCCGTCCGCCCCCTCATCGTTGGAGCAAGCTGGAAACATGCGGTACGCGGTGATGGCAGACCTGCATGGGAAGCGCAAGGCACTGCGCCGGGTCCTCGCGGCCGCCGACAAGGTCGGGGTCGACGAGGTGGTGTGCCTTGGGGACTACCTGGAGGCGAAGGTGCCCTGGCGCAGGCACGACCCGGCCCGGTTCTGGCCACTCGACGAGGTCGTCGATCCCGACCCCGAGCTGTGGGCCGACCTTGTCGCCGTGCGGCGCATCCTGGGGAACCAGGAGGAGCGGATCCGGGACCTGCTCACCCCCGAGCAGACGCCGGACCTGCTCGCGCCGCTGCTCTCCGGGCAGTCGATGACCCACATCGACTGCGCGCTGGGGATGCACGGGCACCAGATCGGCTGGAGTCACGACGAGGTCTCGGATTCCTACCTGCCCCGCGTCGAGGACGTGCCGGCGGTTCCGCTCATCCTGGTCGGGCACACGCACCGGCGAGCGGTGTTCGAGATCCGCTGGGATGCCGAAGTGGGTGACGGAGGCGCCCACGCGCCCGCGCCCGGGGCCTGGCGGGAGGATGAGCCCGAGGTGGATGAGCGGGTCGGGTCGGTCAGGTCCGTCCCGGTGGTCTCCGGTGTACCGGTACCGGTTCCCACCCGGGCGGTCGGCGGGCGTGGGCTGGTGACAACGGTCGTCAACGTGGGCCCGGCGATCGGTCGGCCCAGCAACTGGCTCTTCTTCGACGCGGATCGCGGCGAGATCGTTTTCGAGGAGGCCTGAGGCCCAGGCCCCTGGGCGCCAGACCGAAGGCTCTGGCTGGACGGCTCGACGGCTCGACGAGGCCCTGACACGGTGTCCAGTTGCACAGGATCACCCCTCCATGTCGTTGGTCCCACAGGGTGGGGACTTTGGTCCTGTCGCGTCTGACATCTGGGGGTCGTAAGGTGGATATACGTCCCGGCGAGACCCGCGCAAACCCTACGTTCCCCCCGTACGTCAGGAGTTGCTCGGCCCGCCGGGGCTTCTTCCTTTTCCGGCTCCGACGCGTGACCTGCGCCCGCCTTGGAACCGAAACAAGCCCACAACATCGCTGAAACGTGTCGATGAATGGCACATCCGGTGGGCTGGTGGTGCGAGAACCGCCGAGTGGCCATCTGGCGCGCGGGTCGATTCTCCTGGTCGAGTTCATCCGGTTCGCCCATGGTGAGCTGCTGCACTGATCCCGGCCTTCACGTGAGGGTGCTCTTTTCCTGACACGGATGACCGCTGTCGGCTGTGATAGCCGCGGACGGCGATAGCGGGCATGCCGATCGCTGCGGCCAGTACGACATGTGCACTGGTTCGGTCGCCCGTTCCGCTTGCAGGATCGAGTCGGTATCAGCTCGGTATCGCCGCGGCGGGGAGGCCGGAACGGTGACGATCGTCGTGTGTACGACACCGATCGGGCGAACCCATTCGGTGACCTACCATCATCATGATGATGACGATACGAATGCGGTCGACCCCGGTTGGGCAGCACTCGGCCGGCGTTGGCCTTCGTTCGTCGCATAGGCAATATGTGTCGTCGCTTTGGGTTGGAATTGCGTCGGGGGTGGAGCTCACCTGCGAGGCGTGGTCGAGGGTCACTCGGCTGGGCTATGAAAGTCGTGGCGGGTGCCGCTCACGGGGTCTGTAGCCTTCCAACAGCAAGGTGGGGGCAAATACACGCGATCCGGGCGGGTCGGACCTTTGGTTTTGATCAGTCGGATGGTCTGGTTTCGCGACGTTGCGAGCCGGCCTGGGGGCGAGCCGGTAGCGTGCAGAGCCGATCGCATTGCGTATGCGGTCGGTTACAGGCAGCTGGCCTTGTTGACCTAGGGGGTGAACTGGTGCAGGTCCCCGCGGCGCGCATCGTGTTCTCGCAGGAAGACCGTGCGGAGGTCGCGTCAGTCGCGGCCGAGGTACTCACGACCGGCGCAATGACTCTTGGCAGGCAGACCCAACAATTCGAGGCGGCCTTCGCCGCGGCACACGGTGCTCCGTACGCCGTCGCAGTGAACAGTGGAACGGCCGCGCTTGAGATCATCCTCAGAAGCGTCGACGTGGACGGATTCGACGTCGTCGTGCCGACGAACACCTTTGCGGCCACTGCTTTCGCCGTCCTGCGGGCGGGCGGAACCCCCATCTTCGCCGATGTGAGTGCGGACACGTTCGCGTTGAGCCCCCAGACCGTCCTGGCCGCGGTGACCCCGCGAACGAAGGCGGTGGTCGTCGTGCACATCGGTGGGCTGATTCCGCCGGACATTGACGAACTGCGAGCTGTTCTCGATGAGCGTGGGATCGTGCTCGTCGAGGATGCGGCGCACGCGCACGGATCAAGCCTCGCCGGCCGGTGCGCCGGTTCCTTCGGAGTCGCCGGATCGTTCTCCTTCTATCCGACCAAGCTGATTACAAGCGGTGAGGGCGGAATGGTCGTCACCGCGGACGAGCGCCTGCGTGACGAGGCTCTCGTCTATCGGGACCAGGGCAAGGCCGGATTTCTCGGCAACATCCATATCAGGCAGGGATACGCCTGGCGGATGAGTGAGGTACACGCGGCGACCGGTCGGGTGCATCTGCGTCACCTCGACCGGTTCCTGGGCCACCGGCGTGGCGTCGCTGCCTGCTACGACCTGGCGATCGACGAGATGGGGGTGGACCGGCCGCGTGCGGTCGAGGGCGGAGCGACCAACTACTACAAGTATCCGGTCCTTCTTCCGCCGGGTGCTGATCGTGCCCGGGTGAAGTTGGAGCTGCGAGATGGTCACGGAGTTTCTCTTGCAGGCGAGGTGTACGAGGTTCCGCTACACCGGCAACCGGTCTTCGAAAAGTTCGCGCGGTCCGGTCTGCCGGTGGCCGAGGACATCTGTGCCCGGCACGTGTGCCTCCCGCTGCATTCCGACATGACCGAGGCGGAGGTCGAGCACGTCATCGCGTCTTTCCGCACGGTTGTGCGCGCTCTGGAACTGGACGGGGCGGCGCGATGAGGATCGCCGTCACCGGAGGCTCCGGCTTCATCGGCGGTCACGTCGTCGATCGTCTGCTGGACGCCGGCCACGAGGTCCTGTCCCTTGATCTGGCCACCTGCTCCCGGCCGGATCCGCGCGCGGTCTACCGCGAGATCGACGTGCTGGATCTCGAGGCGCTGACCGACGCGTTCGCCGGTGTCGAGGTCGTCTTTCACATCGCCGGCATGTCCAACGTCGACTTCGCCTTCGCGGACCCGGTGCGCACGGTCCGCCTCAACGTCGAGGGCACCGGCAAGGTCTGCGAGGCGGCCCGGCACGCCGGTGTCAGGCGCGTCATCTTCGCCAGCACCGTCTGGGTCTACGGAGCCGCGGCCGACCCCGTCGACCTGGCCGACGTCTCGGACCCGTCAGGCGGCCGAATCCCGCCGCCCTCGCCGCATTCCGACGGCCCGGAACCCGACCCGCTCACCGAGGACGCCCAGATCGTGCTCGCCCGCGCCGGGCATGTCTACACCTCGACCAAGCTGGCGGCCGAACTGCTGCTGCAGAGCTATCTGCAGACCTACGGGCTCGCGTTCACGATCCTGCGGTACGGCATCCCCTACGGCCCCGGTATGCGCGACGAGCTGGTCCTCGCCAGATTCGTCAACAACGCGATGGCCGGCCGCCCGCTGACCGTCGCGGGTGACGGCAGGCAGTTCCGGAAGTACGTCTACGTTCGTGATCTCGCGGATGCGCACGTGCTCGCGCTCGCGGATGCCGCGGAGAACACGACGATCGCGCTCGAGGGCAACGAGCGGGTGAGTGTGCTGGAGATGGCGCAGGCCGTCCAGGCGTACTTCCCGTCGGTGGCGATCGAGCGCATTCCCGCCCGGCCGGGGGACTTCCGTGGCCGGGAGATCTCCGCGCAACGTGCGGCGGACCTTCTCGGCTGGCGGCCGACAACGCCGTTCCGGGACGGGGTTCGGCAGTACATCGAGTGGTATCAGGCAAACCGGCAGCCACCTGCGGCGGCTGCGCCATCCGTCGGGGATCTCGGCGTCTCCGCGGCCTCATCGGAGTGAGCGTGACGAAGATGGACGAGATCAGCGGAACTGTGAACGAGACCCTTGCGGAAAGCGGGGCCGAGTCGCGGAGAGGCAACGTGCTGTTGCTCTCCGGCTCACTTGGAATGGGCCACGACGTGATGGCGGAGGCCTGCACGACCTCGCTGGAACGCCGCGGGTTCACCACCCGCACGGCGGACAGCCTGCGGATGACCGATGGCCGTAACGGTGCGCTGGGGCAGAACGTCTTCCGTGGCCTGATCGCCATTCCCGGTGTCTACGACGCGCTACATTTCTCCCAGCTCCGCACCGGAGGCCGCGTGGCCCGCGCGATCGAGCAGACGTCCAGCAGGTTTCTGGTGCCGCGCCTGCGTGAGGACCTGCAGGCCCAGCCGGTGGACATGGTCATCTCGATTTTCGCCTCCGCGGCGGCGGCGGTCAGCCGGCTCAAGCCGGAGTTCCCGGGCCTGGTTACCGCTGTGTTCTCCTCCGACTGCTGCGTGCACCGGATCTGGGTTCAGGAGAACACCGACCTGTTCCTCGTGACATCCCAGACGGCTGCCCGCTACGTGCGCAGGTTCTCGCCGCAGGCGCGGGTCGCCGTGGTGCCGACACCGGTGCGGACGCCCTTCTACGACCCGCCGACCCAGGAGGAGGCCCGGGGCAGTCTCGGTATTCCGCTGGAGAGCCGGTGCGTGCTGCTCATGTCCGGTTCCTGGGGCCTGGGCCCGCTGGTGGAGGCGGCCGAGGCGCTTGCCGCCGCCGGTGTCTGGGTCCTCGCGGTCGCCGGGCGTAACGAGAAGCTCGCCGGCCAGCTCGCCGCGCTCGCGGAACGCGACCACCGGGTGATCCCGTTTGGATTTACCAACCGCATTCCTGAACTGATGGCTGCCAGTAATCTTGTGGTCACCTCTTCGGGAGACACTTGCAGTGAGGCCCGTGTGATCGGGCGCGATCTGCTGCTGATGGACGTCGTGCCCGGGCACGGGCGGGACAACCTCCAGAAGGAGCTCGACCGCGGTCACGCCGAGGTGACGAGTACGGATTCGCTGTCCCTGACCCGGTCGGCGTTGGCCTGCCTGGATCGGGTCAAGCCGCCCTCGGAGCGCGTTGTCGGCACCCCCCAGGCGTGGGAGCAGGCATTCGGTGCGGCTCTTGCACAGGTGGGCCTGGGCGCCAACTGGTGAGGCAGCGAGTTACCCGAGTCGGGGTGACCTACCCCGGCTCGGATGCCGTCATAGGCGGATGGGACGCTGCGGGGGTGAGCCGAGCATGAACACGGCGCTCGTTGTCGGGCTGCCCACAACCGTCGTCTCCGCGGCCCTGTATGGGGTCGCTCCGCTGATTCAGGCGATGGCCGCGCGCAGGGAGGAGGCCGGAACCGGGCTTGGCCTGGGGCTTCTTGCGCGTCTCGCGACCCGTCCGCTGTGGCTGGTCGGCCTTGCCGTCGAGGCAGGGTCGTTCCTGCTGGAGGTCTACGCGCTGTCTGTGGCACCGGTCGCCCTGGTGGCGCCGGTCATGGCGCTCGACATGATCGTGTTCACCCTGCTGGCCCGCCGGCTTCTGGGGGAGCACATCAGCCGAGGCGGCTGGAGCGGGGTGGGCCTTATGGTGGTCGGCGTCGTGCTGCTGGCCTACGCGTTCCAGCATCACGCCGAGGTCGGAAGTCCCGCGGGCAATGATGTGCTGCTCGCGTTCCTGGTGCTGGGGTTGATCTTCTCGTTGCTGTGTGCCTTCGGCGCGAACCTGGCCTCCGCCCGACAACAGATCGCGGGCGCGGCGCTGGGCTTCGGGCTGGCGGCCGGGGTCAGCTACGCCATCGCGACGTTGGCCACCCGGCAGATCGGCCTGGCGGTGAACGAACGCCGCAACGGTGACTCCACGTTGATCGATCTGCTGTCGACGCCCACGCCGTATCTCCTGGTGCTCTTCTCCGTGCTGGCGCTCGGGCTGGAGCAACGAGGCCTGCAGGGGCGTGCCGCGGTGATCGCCTTTCCGGTGACCAGCGGGGTCTCGGCCTTTCTACCGGTGACGCTCGGGCTGACCCTGTTCGACGAGCCCGCGCCGGACGGCCCGCGCCTGATCGCGTTCGTCATCTCGCTGGTCCTGGTCGCGGCTGGTATCGCCGCGCTCGGCCGGGACCGCTCGGCTGCCAACCGGTCGATCGAGGATGAGGAGGCGCTGGCAGACGGGCCGACGGACGAGACGCATTCGGGTGGCACGCATCCAGGTGGCACGTACCCGGGCGGCGACGCGCGTTCCGGGGGTCGGCACTCGGCCGAGACCGTCGTGGGAGCCGGTGCCAGCTACGGCTCGATGGGGGGCGAGGGCGGCTACCGGCGTTTCGACGGCACCGATGAGGACGACGAGGGGTGGCCGGGATCGGCGTCGCCGGACGGCCCCCGCCTCGGCGGCAGTGGTTCGGCACCGCGGGGCGCCCAGGGACGGGGCCCCGAAGCAGGTTCCGGTGACCGGTTCGGACTTGTTCGCGACCCATTGCGGAGTGCGCAGGGCTGAGTAAAGATGGATTTTGTGTTTGAAATGTTCGGCGGCTCGGTCGCGTCTGATGGCTCGGTCGTGTCTGGTGGTTCTGTCGTGTCTGGCGGTTCTGTCGGTCGGTGAGAGCCGCACTCGGCCGGGATTGGTGGGTCGCATGTATGCGGACGGCTCGGGGTTCGGCAATCCTGGCCACCAGGAGCAGGGATATCAGGTCGTCTCCGTCAGCCTGCCGAGCGACCTGCTGGACGTCGTGTTGCGCCGGGTGGGTCCGAACGGGCTGTCGGCGTATGTCACGCAGGCCCTGTGGCGGCAGGAGCCGCGGGCGTCCCTGATTGATTTCCACCGCTGGACCGCGGCGCTCGGCCGAGTGGCGCTGGAGCAGGATCAGGCTCGGGCCGAGCCGCCTGCCCTGCACTGACTCGCTGCCACCGCAGTGGCGTGGACGGCCGGGCGCCCGGGCGATCGGGGGGTGAACCCGGGCGGCCGGCCACGACGACTATCTCACGCACGGCATCTGGAGAGTTACCAAGAGTTTCTGAAAGTGTGCATCGCGTGAGCGGCTCTACGGATAGAGCTGCATTCGCGGCGGCTCGCCCCTTCTGATCTGGTATGGCGCCGCGATGGTTCCGCGGTGCCGGCCCCTGCGCTGTTGGCCTTCAGGAACCGGCACCCGGTGTGCGGCGACACGCGACGGGCTCCCGCGCCTCAGAGCCCCAGCGCTTCGGAGCCCAGTGCCGTGGTGCCCTGGTGGGCGCCGACGGTGGGCGTGAAGCGATCGATGGCCTTGCGGACCCGGGAGTTGGCCTGTGCGAAGCTGATCTTCCCGTCGACGTAGGCGGCGAGGGCTGTGCGCCGCACCCGCTCCACACGTGGATCGGGCAGAGGAGTGTTCAGCAGGTTGGTCGTGGCGGTGGCCACGGCAATCACCTCCCGGTACCAGGGGAACAGGCGGACTACTACGAAAACCGCGGCGGAGTGGACACCCCGATCGACCGGACCCGGACTCACCGGAACCCGGTGGAGACGCGACTACGGCGGCGCGAGGCGGTGGGCGGACGGCCCGGACCGCGCGCCGCTACGAGGAAAAGGGCGTGACGGTCTGGCTAGCGCCGCAGTCGGGCCGGTGCGCGTTCGGTGGCCTTCACGGGATCGCTCCTCCGCTACGAGATGGGCGCCGTGGTGGAGCTGAGCCCATCGAGCGGAGCCCATCCTCAACGCTACATAGCCGCAACATTTGTCACCTTCAGTCAATGATGACCGGGTGAACATCTACAGAGTGCGTGACGGTGGCCGGTTACGCAAGAGGCGATGAACGACCGGCTGCGTCCTCGTGGCGGTGTTGCCCGGTGCGGGACACTCCGGCCTCAGCCAGCCCGGGCACCCGCGTGCGATGCAGGTCGAAGCGGCGGTTTCCGCGGGGCCGGCTGCCGGCGGGCCGTCGGCAGCCGCGAACCGCCGGGGCCGTCGAGGTACCGGCCGGTGTGCCCGTCGCCGGTCGGGCGTCGGGCGAGCGCTCCTCAGGGGCGGTTGATGGTCGTGACTGTGCGTAGGGCCGGCGGGTCGTCGAACTGGCCGTCCCGGACGCCGGCGAGGAAGGCGCCCCATTCGGCGCCGCTGAAGAGGAGGATCGCGCCGAGGGGAGCCTTCGAGTCGCGGACGGCGACGCCGCCGTCGATGTGCGCCACCTCCACGCACATCCCACCCTCGCCTCCGCTGTGGCGGCTCCTGATCCATTCCAGCGTCGCCGGGTCCGCCACTGTCGGTTTTCTGGACGTATTCACCGAAAATCCTCCGAAGCGTCAGAAATCAGGACCAAGGAGTCCGCCGGGCTCAGTGCGGACGCCATCAGATGATCGAGCCTGACTCTATAGCGGCGAATTTCGGAAGGGCGTTCGAGGTAGAGGCTTCCAGCCCCTTTCTCTATATAGACCACATCGTGATCCGTCTCATCCGCAAAGCTCAGAACGGAGAACGTGCTGCCCAGCCCGGCATGTGCCCCGACAGCGAAGGGAAGTACCTGAACGGTGACATTCGGGAGCTCGGCCGCCTGCGCAACCTGCTGAAGCTGGCGGTTCATGGTGATGGTCCCGCCCACCGGCCGCCGGAGCACGGCTTCGTCGAGAATGACCCAGAGCCGGGGTGGGTTCTCGTCGCGCAGCCGTGACTGCCGGTCAAGCCTGAGTGCCACCCGGCGTGCGATCTCGTCGTCGGAGGCCTCCGGCAGGCTTGCCCGCATCACCGCCCGTGCATAGTCCGCGGTCTGGAGCAGGCCGTGGACCAACTGCGGCTCGTAGACGCTGATCGAGGAGGCATCGGCCTCCAGGCCGATGTAGACCTCGAACCAGGCGGGGACGACATCCTGGTAGGCCTGCCACCAGCCGTGCCGCCGGGACTCGCGGGCAAGGGCGAGCAACGCGGCGCGGTGCTCGCCGTCAGGAACCCCGTACAGCGCCAGCAGGTCGGCGACATCCCTGGTGCGTACGGGGATGCGCCCGTTCTCCAGTCGGCTGATCTTGGACGTGGAGCAGCGCAGTGCTTCGCAGGCCTGCTCGACCTCGATGCCCGCGGTCTCCCGCAGCCGGCGCAGTTCCGCGCCGAGCCGACGACGGCGCACGGTCGGACCGCTGTTCCTCGCTGTCACCGCGCCCTCCTGGGGTACTTGTCCGCGATGCCCACTGAGTGGAGATCCTCGGGACGCATTTCGTCACGCATCCACAAACTGATCGCATAGATAGTGCGCAATCTGTAGCGAAACCATCACACAAGACCTTGCATATGCGTGGTGCAAGCTCCATGCTGCAGAAGCGGTGCTCACCTTGAGTGGCGAAATCCAGCTCCTGGGTGAGATGTTGTCGATGAATAGACCTACCAAGGGGAGCGTCGGTGCTGGTCGGGACGGCTTGGGTAGCCACGGCTCGACGCGGCCCCGGGCGGCCCGGGTACCTCGTGCGCTTCGGCTGCCCCGACTGGCCGGTGCAGCCGTCCGGGTGGGCTGGTGCAGGGGTCCGCCACTCTGATCGTCTCAGCGATCGCGGCGTGTGTCCGCCGGTGCGGGCATCCCAGCAGAACTGGAGTCCCGTTGAATCGTTATTCGCGTACCGCATCCGGCTGTGGCAGACGAGTCCGGCCGGCGATGCCACGGCCGGTGGAGGGCGGCGATATCGACCCATCGTCGATGTTCGGGGTGATTCTCCTGTCCGGGGGTGCGCGTCGCGCGCGGCGGATCGTCCTGGCCTTTGACTCCGCATCCGAAGCGGATGCGTTCGCGGTCGAGAACCACTACGTGGACTACCTGGTCGCGCCGTTGTCCTTCCTGTCGCCGACCGGTGTCCGTGGGCTTCGGTGAAATGCGTGGTGAAACCGCCCGAACGGCGGGGAGAAGCGAGGGTGATCAATGATGATCCGACGATTCCTGGTTTTTGACGGCGACGGCGAGCTCGTCGGCACCTTCGCCGGCTGGGAGGACGCTCATACCTGGGCGCACCTGCGGTCCGCCGAATCGGCGACCGTCGGCCCGATCCAGGTGGAGGACCGTGCCGAGCGCCGCACCTGGACGGTGAGCGCGGACCACTGCCGGCTGACGGTCTGGCGGCGCCAGGTCGAGTACGGCTACTGCCTGCCGCCCTCGCCGGCACCGGTACCGCCGTCGACCTTCGTGCCACCGTCGGCGCCGCCCCCGGGCACGGTCAGCCCACGTCCGCGTAACCGGCTGCGCCGGCAGGTCACGGCCTCCTGAGCACCGCCGTGCGGGGCGCCGTCGTTCGGATCAACGCCATTCGGATCAACGCCGTACGGATCCGCGCCGTACGGATCCGCGCCGTACGGATCCGCGCAGTGCGGATCGCCCCAGCCACGCCGTGAGCGGGACAGGCGCCGCCAGCAGAACAGGAGCAGCGACGCCAACAGGCCGAGCGCCGCCACGAAATAGCTGTTCGCGCAGGCGGTCTGCCAGGCGTTGTGCGTGAACTCGACGTTGTCGCCCCGAGGCACCCACCAGATCGGTGCGAGGGCAGCCAGGGCGTAGCCGGTCAGCGCCGCGGCCCGGCCCCAGGGCGGTCTGGCCGGGTCGGTGAACAGGCAGAGCAGGAGCGGCACCAGCCAGACCCAGTGATGGCTCCAGGAGACCGGTGAGACGAGCAGCCCGGTCAGGGCGCAGGTCGAGGCGCCCAGCAACGGCTGACCGGTGCGGCACAGGAACACCGCGGCGGCCAGCCCGGCGACGAGTAACAGCCCCGCGATCGGCAGGTAGAGGGGCTGTGCCTGGTCCTGGCCTGCCAGCAGGCGTGACAGCACACCCAGCAGCGACTGGTTCCCGACGTACGGGACGCCGCCCACGTGGTCCGCGTCCAGCATGGTGTGCGTCCAGAACGTGGTCGAGGGGCCGGCGCTTACAGCGAACCCGACCGCCACGGTGACGCAGAACGCGGCCGTGCCCGTCACGGCGTCACGCCACCTGCCGACGCACAGCAGGTACGGAAGGAAGATGAGGGGCGTCAGTTTGATCCCGGCGGCGATGCCCACCAGGGTGCCGCGCGGGAGGAGCCGAAGCCGACCGAAGAGATCAATCATGATCATGAGTGCGAGGATCGTGTTGATCTGACCAAAGCTGAAGGTGTTACGAACAGGTTCGAGCAGTAGCGCGAAACCGGCGACAGCCCCGTGGGTCAGGATCCGTCCGCGCCGATCCGACCTGGGCTGGGGTCGCACCGCCTCGTTCGACACCGCGTCCATCGACACCGCGTCCATCGACACCGCGTCCATCGACACCGCGTCCATCGACACCGCGCCGAAGAAGTAGAGGCTGACCAGCAGGGCGGTGGTCCACAGAGTCTGGGCGACCCACGGCGGCGGAAGCGAGATCGGCGCGAAGAGAGCGGCGGCGAAAGGCGTGTAGGTGAACGGGAGCCCGGAATCGGGCTGCAGCCGCGCATAGGGATCCGCGCCGTCGAGGACCGCGGCGCCGCCCAGGCGGTAGACCGCGAGGTCCACCAGCCTGCTTGTCACGGCGAAGTAGAGGAAAGCGCTGGTGAAGACGAGTCCGAGCGCGATCCCGACGACGCGAAACGCAATCCGGGGCTGGATCCGCCGCAGAGTTCCCGGCAATGCGTCTTCCACGGCTGGCCCCCCGGTCAGTGGGCCGCGTGAATCTCACGGCGCACCTGTCGGGGTCGCTACGGCGACCTTCGGGCACACTCGCTGCCGGGTGGATCCCGGTCAGGCCCCAAGGAACTGTATTCCCCGAAATGGCCGGTGGGTGTGGCGGGGTCCGCTATGAGCCGCTGGAGGTTTCCGGCGTCGAAATGCCAACGACAGGACGCGGGGAAGGCAACGGCCGACAACTGTTCGTGGTGCAACTATTCCGGCTGACCGCCCGGTCGGTCGGTCGAGGCCGTCGTAGCGGACCCGACGGCCACGTGAGATAGAAGGTGACGCCGAGCCAACTCACGAAGACGGGCCGGCTGAAGCTGAGCCCGACGTCGCGGAGCAGGGCGTCCAGTGGCTCGGAACCGAGGTCGATCGGCAGGAACCTGACATTTTCCGGCACCGGAATTCCGGCCGCGGCCAGTCGCGCGATTTTCCAGCGCTGGGTGGCGGCAAATTTATTTCAATGATCCGGCGGGGTGTGTCGCGATTGGTTGCGGCGGGTCGGGGTGTTCAGCGGGCCGAGTGGTGATCGTCCAGCTGCTGCAGGAGGCGGACAAGCTCCGCGCGTTCGGCTGAGGTGAGTGGCGCGAGCAGCTCCTCCTGGGACTCGTCGACGAGTCGGTCCAGGGTGCTCAGGTGGTCGCGTCCGGCGGGGGTGATCGTGACGATGTTGCGGCGGCGGTCGGCGGGGTCGGGGGTCCGTTCGACGTATCGGGCGTCAGCCAGGCCGCCGAGCACCGCGACCATGTCGCTGCGGTGGATGCCGGTGCGTTCGCTCAGTGCCGCCTGGCTCGCCGGGCCGCTGTCGCGCAGCGTGACCAGCGCCGAGTAGTGCCACCGGGTCGCGCCGGCCGTGGCGAGATGGGCGTTCGAGATCCGCTCCGCGTGCAGCGCGCCGCGGCCGAGGAGCCGGCTGGTCAGCGACCGCAGGCGCGCGGGGACGGCGGCGGGGTTGATCGGCGCGTGGTGGTCGTGCTCCGGCATGGACCGCATCCTAGGCCCTTGCGTTTGTGTTCCCAACGATTTATCGTTCGTGACACAAACGTTAGTCAGGCGAACGGATATGGACGATGACGATCGAGCGGACGATGACGATCGAGCCTTTTCGGATCGACGTACCTCAGAGCGACCTCGACGACCTGCACGCCCGCCTCGACCGCACCCGCTGGCCCGACGAGCTGCCAGGCGTCGGCGACGAGTTCGGCGTGGCGCTGGGCAGGGTGCGGGAGCTGGCCGACCACTGGCGCCACCGGTACGACTGGCGTGCCGCGGAAGCCGAGCTGAACAGCTACCCGCAGTTCGTCACCGAGATCGATGGCCAGCGAATCCACTTCCTGCACGTGCGCAGCCCGCGGCCGGATGCGCTCGGCCTGGTGCTCACGCACGGCTGGCCCGGGTCGATCGTGGAGTTCCTCGACGTGATCGAGCCGCTGTCGGCCGACTTCCACGTGGTCGTCCCGTCGATTCCAGGCTGGGGCTTCTCCGGCCCCACCCACGAGCGCGGCTGGGATGTCGACCGGGTGGCGCGGGCCTGGGCCGAGCTGATGCGCCGGCTGGGATATCAGCGCTACGGCGCCCACGGTGGTGACTGGGGCTCGGCGATCTCCCGGGCGCTGTCTGCCCACGACGCCGAGCACGTCGTCGGTATTCACCTCAACTACCTGCCGACCCCGGCGGTTCCCGGCGACCCGGACCGTACCGAGCTCACCCCACAGGACCAGGAGCGGCTCAGGCAGACCGAGGCCTACCTGCGGGCCCAGCCCGGCGTCCGGCAGATCAACGGCACCCGGCCGCAGACAGTGGCCTACGCGATCAACGACTCGCCGGTCGGTCTGCTCGCCTGGCTGCTCGACGTGATGACGATGTGGGCGGCGGAGGATTTCCCGATCAGCGATGACCGGGTGCTCACCAACGTGACGCTGTTCTGGCTGACCGGCACCGGCGGCACCGCGCCGCGCCTGCACCGGGAAACCAGCGGCCCGCCGTCGTGGAGGACCGTCCAACCGGTGGGTGTCCTCGTCCTGCCCGAGGACATCACCCGCTCGGTCCGGCCGTACGCCGAGCGCCGGCTGCCGATCACCCACTGGACGGAGGCCGACCGCGGCGGTCACTTCCCCGGGCTCGAGGTGCCTGAACTGCTCGCGGCCGACATCCGGGACTTCTTCCTGAGCCTGTGAACGCCTCCTGAGCCTGTGAACGCCGCCGTCGTCAGGCGGGTACCCGGCCAGGCGGGCATCCTGATCAGGCGGCCACGGCACCCGACGGGACGTGTGGGATGGCCGAAGCCGGATCAACACCCGCGAACGCCAGCCCGATGACGAAACCGGCGACCTCCTCGAGCTGACGCGCCCGGCTGAGCGGCCCCAGCACCGCCGGCACGCCACCGACATCCCGGACGAGATCGCTGGTGATCCGCAGCGCCGTCTCGTCGTCGCCGCATATCGCCACCGTCGGCCCCGGGGCGCCGCCGCTGTCGTCGCCGCCGCCGTTGCCGCGAGCGCGCGTCCACTGGTCGGCCGGGAAGAGATGGAACGCCTTCACGACGTGCGCTCCGGGGGCCGCCGCGGCGATCTGGCCGGCCGCGCCGCCAGGGTGTGCGGGAAGCAGGACACCGACGCCGTGCTCCACCGCGTTGGTCGGGTCGATCAGCGGAGTTCCCGCAAGCTGGCCGTCGGCGGCGCCGGCGCTGCGCAGGACGTCCTCGACGCCCTCCCACAGCACGGCGAGCAGCACAGCGTCACGTCCCGTGGCGGCCTCCCGCGGGGTGCCCGCCCGGGTCGGCCCGCCCAGGCGCTCGGCGAGTGCGTCCGCCTTCGCACGGGACCGACCGCCGATCACCAGCTCGTGCCCGGCCTGGACCCAGCCTCGCCCCAGGCCCTCGGCCAGACCGCCCGTCCCCAGAATCCCGATTCGCATGCTCTCCGGTCCCTCTCGTCCGCTCTCGCGTTTCGCGCTCTGCGCGGAAACGCACGTCGAAAACGAACGCTAGGGATCCGTCACGCACCGATCGGTGCGTGCGAATCCTGCGACGATGTAGGGGATGAGCGAGCACGGGAACCACTGCGAGCGGCTGATCGTGGACTGCCGGCTGCGGGCCGCGACCGAGCTTTTCGCCCACACCTGGGACCCGGTCGTGCTGGCGGCGCTGCAGTCGGGCGCCTGCCGGCGCCGCGAGCTGCGCGCCGCGATCGGTGGGATCAGCGACAAGGTCCTGACCGAGGCGTTGCGTCGGCTGTGCGCGCACGGCCTGGCGGAGCGCCGCGCCTTCGCGCAGGCCCCGCCGCGGGTCGAATACGCGTTGACACCGCTGGGGCGCAGCCTCGTGGAAGGGCCTATGCGGGCGCTGGCGGCCTGGATAACCGAACACGGCGACCAGCTGCTGGAGGCTCAGGAAGGCACGGCCGAACTGCGACCCAGCGGAAGCTGACGCCAGCCCTCGCCTGGCAATCGGCAAGAGCGAAGAATTTTGGTCGTCGGAACGACAAAAATCCTTCATTCTTGCGACTTGTCAAACCGGGTCGCCGAACCAGCAGGCTCTCGGAGGTCCGCCCGTCGACTACCGATCTTGACCGGTGTCATTCTGTGACCGGCTCGCCACCGCCACCGATGCGACGTGTCGGACGCCGGCCCCGAGACCGCGGCGGACGGCGAGCTCCACCGGGGAGTAGGCGCCGTCGGTGCGCTCCAGGTCGAGCAGGCCTGCCGGGTCGAGCGGCGGCTGGGCGAGGAAACGCGGCACGGCCCCGCGGTGCCGTTGCGCAGCGTGGATGAGGAACGGATGGCACAGGTAGACGTCGCCGGCCTGACCCGTCGCGAGAGCCGTCGGGCGGTCGGGGCTGTCGAGCCTGCCGGCCGCGTCCATCTCCCGGCACAGCTCCAGGCCGTCCCGGCCCTGGTCGCCGGCGGGCGCGAGGAAGGGCGGGACGTCGAGATGGGATCCGGCCTTGATGCGGGTCGGGGCGTCGTCGGGGCCGACATCGGAGAACAGGAACAGCATCAGCAGCGCGCGGCCACGTGATCTGATGTTCAGCCAGGGCCAGGTCGCACCGTGCGGAAGATAGCCGCCGTCCATGTGCCAGCCGGTGTCACCAGGGTCGTCGGCGTGGGGGAACCGGATCGGGAAGGTACCCAGGCCGGTGCGGGGCAGCCACCGCCCGGCCCCCACGAGCTGGTCGTAGGCGCTGCGCAGCCGTGCTGTGTTGGCGGCCTCGTGGAACGGCCTACCGGCGCTTCCGCCGAGGCGGATGACGGGTCTCGTCCAGGTCGCTGGGTCGTCGGGGTCAAGGCCGGTCATCCGCCACAGCATCGACCGGCCCTCGTCGGCCAACGTTCGCGGGAACGCCTCGGGCACCCGGACGAACCCGTCGTCCACGAAGCTCTGAACCTCACCCTCCGTCAGCGTCGGTGCCGCGGTCACCATGCACCACCTCCGCCCGAGACGATCGCCGACCGGTCTCGATCGCTCAAACGAATTTCGCCACCGAGCCTCTCGTGGCTCTTCGTGCCCGAAGGTCGACGGATCCGCGTCATCGGATCCGCGTCATCGGGTCCCGGGTGGACGCAGACCGTCGAACACGACGGTGAGCGTTCGAGTGCGCAGGTCCTGGTCCCAGTCACCGCGCAGGGCCGCCTGACAGACGGCGGTGAGGAGCGCAAGCACCTCCGGTACGCGGACGTCGGCCCGCACGGCGCCGACCTGCTGGGCGCGGGTGAGGAGCGCCTCGATCGGTTGCCGCAGCGCGTGGACGGGCTTGGCCACCGGCAGATCGATGCCGGAGGTGGCGAGGAGGTCGACGACGGTCTTCTTCGCCGCCGCCTGCTCGACCATGCCCGTGAAGAAGGTGAACAGACTGGTGGCGGGATCACCTTCGGCGACCAGGGCCTCGACTTCGGTTCCCAGCCGCTCCACAAGATCGCCGACGAGCGCCCCCAGCAGGGCTTCCTTGGTCGGGAAGTGCCGGAAGACGGTGCCGATGGCGACCCCGGCCCGTCGGGCCACCTCCTCGGTCGACGCCGAGGTGCCCTTCTCGGCGAAGACGGCCTCAGCGGCCTCCAGGATGCGTGCTCGGTTACGCCGGGCGTCCGCACGCAGGCCCTGACTCGCCGGCCGGCCGTCTCGATGGGCCGACGATGCGCTGTCTGTGGTCATAAGCGATGTCCCGGGTTGGCGTTGACAACATGAGTCATGACTCACTATATTCTGAGTCTCTACTCATGTTAGCTCGGCGGCTGCCCTGCGCTGCCGGCGGTCGCCCACCACCGAGCTGGAGGGATCGCACGTGGTGTCGCCTTCCGTTGTCCGAAACCCCGGTCCGCGTGCCGCTTATGCTCGATTTCAGGAGATGCTGCTCGGGGATGCCCCTGAAGCGGCCGACGATCTGTATGCCGATGATGTGGTCATCGAGTTTCCGTTCGCCCGTCCGGGCATGCCAAACCGCTTCGAGGGGCGCGAGTCGTTCAAGGCCTTCACCTCGACGCAGAGCGTTGCGTTGCCGGTGCGTTTCGAGGGGTTCCGGAACGTGGTCATTCACGACACGGCCGACCCTGAGGTGATAATTGTGGAGTACGACCTGGCCGGGACAGTGACCACCACCGGCCAGCGGGCGTCACAGCCGTTTCTTCTCGTGCTCAGGGTCCGTGGCGGGCGGATTGTCCACCTTCGCGAATACCAGAATGTCCTCGGTATGGCCGCCGCGCTGGGGCAGCTCCCGGCCCTGTTGGCCAGTATTCGCCCCGAGTCGGTCAACCCCTAGGCTGGGACTGCCCGTTGGGCCAGCGAGGCCAGGTGGTCCAGGGCGCGCATCGCCGTCTCGGCGTCGGTGACGGGAAGCAGGCTGAACAGGATGCGACGGACCCCGAGGGTCGCGACCTTCTCGACGGTCGCCTCGTCGGGATCGGCCAGGGTCGCGATCACCGGCGGCGTGGGCACTCCGGCCCTGTCGTGGCGGGCGGATTGTCCACCTTCGCGAATACCAGTGAGGGTCAAGCGCGACAGCGGAGGCGGTGCCGGATGCGGATCGGTGAGCTGTCACAGCGATCCGGCGCGAGCGTGCGCTCGCTGCGTCATTACGAGCAGCACGGCCTGCTCGTGGCCGACCGTGGCGCGAACGGTTACCGGCATTTCCCGGAGTCCGCGGTGGAGGCAGTTGCCCGGATCCAGGCGCTGCTCGGCGCCGGGCTATCGGTCGCGACGATCCGCCGGGTGCTTCCCTGCACCCTTGACGCGACGCCGAGGATCGTCCCGTGTGCCGAGCTGTCGGCGACACTGCGCCGCGAGCTGGCTCGGCTCGACAGGCAGGCCGCGCAACTCGAGCACGCCCGAGGCATGATCTCGGCGATGCTCACAGCCTGACGCTCCGCGCTCCCGCGTGGTGCACGGTGCGGCACCAGGAAAGCCGGACAGGAAAGCCAGAAGCGGTCGGCTAGGATCGAGGGACGCATCGCGTGTCGGTCACCGGCAGGGTGAGGCATGGAGGTGCTGAGATGCCTCTGGAGGCACTCCACTCATGTCAGTCGAGCTGAACCACACCATCGTCCATGCGCGGGACAAGCGCGAGTCGGCGGAATTTCTCGCGCAGATCCTGGGGCTTGCGGTCGGAGCCGAATGGGGTCCGTTCATCCCGGTTTCCACCAGTAACGGCGTGACTCTCGATTTCGCCACCGTTCCCGACGGTTCCATCACCATGCAGCACTACGCCTTCCTCGTCTCGGACGAGGAGTTCGACGCAGCCTTCGCCCGGATCCAGCGGGCCGGTATCACCTACTATGCGGATCCGCATATGAAGCAGGTGGGTGAGATCAACCATCATCACGGTGGGCGCGGTCTGTACTTCCTCGATCCGTCCGGGCACGGCATGGAGATCATCACCCGCCCCTACGACTTCGCGTCCTGAGACGGGGAGTGCCGGTCTCGTAGCCTCGCCGGGGCTGTGGGAGGGGCGTCGGTTCCGCCCACAGCCCTGTGATCGAACGGCAGAATTTTTCGCCGGGGTGTCGAGAAGTCGGTGCCGGCTCCGTCCCAGGGGCATGAGTGGCCAGGGCAGGCCACCCGACGTACCAGGAGGACGAGAGTGAAGTACCTGCTGCTCAAGCACTACCGTGGCGGCCCGGCCCCCACCTGGGACTGGGCACCGATGGACCAGTGGACGCCGCAGGAGGTCGACGCGCACATCCAGTACATGCGCGACTTCGCGGACCGGCTGAAGGATTCGGGCGAGTTCGTCGGCGAGGCGGCGCTGGCACCCGAAGGCACCTTCGTCCGGTACGACGGTGAGGGGCGACCGCCGGTGACGGACGGACCGTTCGCCGAGACCAAGGATCTCATCGCCGGCTGGATGATCATCGACGTCGATTCCGGGGACCGCGCGCTCCAGCTGGCCGGGGAGCTCTCCGCCGCTCCCGGGCCAGGCGGGAAGCCGATCCACGAGTGGCTCGAGGTCCGCCCGTTCCTCACCGAGCCACCGAAGACGGTCACCGAATAACGGCAGGCGTCGAGTAACGGCAGGCACTGGGTGAACGAGCAGCTGCTGCGGGAGCTCGTGCCCGCGGTGATCGGTGTCCTCGTCCGGCGCGGAGCGGACTTCGCGTCGGCCGAGGACGCCGTGCAGGAGGCCCTGATCCGGGCGCTCGGAACCTGGCCGGACGATCCGCCGCGCGATCCGTTGGCCTGGCTGGTCACGGTCGCCTGGCGCAGGTTCCTCGACGCGGCCCGCGCCGAGGCGTCGCGGCGAGGCCGCGAGCTTGTCGTCGACGCCGAACCACCCGCCGGCCCGGTGGCCGCCGAGGACGACACGCTGCGGCTCTTCTTCCTGTGCGCGCACCCCACCCTGCCGCCCGCCTCGGCCGTCGCCCTGACGCTGCGCGCGGTCGGTGGCCTGACCACCCGGCAGATCGCGGCGGCATACCTCATCCCGGAATCGACCATGGCGCAGCGGATCAGCCGGGCCAAGCGGCGGATCGCCGGGCTGCCGCTCAACCGGCCCGGCGATCTCGCCACCGTGCTGCGGGTGCTCTACCTGGTCTTCAACGAGGGATACAGCGGCGATGTGGACCTCGCGGCCGAGGCGATCCGGCTGACCCGCCAGCTCGCCGCCCTGACCGTGAGCCGGACCCCGACCCCGACCCCGACCCCGACCCCGACCCCGGGCTCGGGCCCGGGCCCGGCCCGGACCCGGGCGGCCGATCCCGAGGTCGCGGGGCTGCTCGCGCTGATGTTGCTGCACCACGCGCGCCGGGCGTCGCGCACCGGCCCAGGAGGCCGCCTGGTGCCGCTCGCCGAACAGGACCGGTCGCGCTGGGACACCGGCCTGATCGCCGAGGGGGTGCGGATCCTGCAGGCCGCGCTGGCCGGCGACCAGCTGGGTGAGTACCAGGCGCAGGCCGCGATCGCCGCCCTGCACGCGGACGCGCCCAGCACCGCCGAGACGGACTGGGTGCAGATCGTCGAGTGGTACGACGAACTGCTGCGCCTCACCGCCAGCCCGGTGGTGCGGCTCAACCGCGCGGTGGCACTCGGCGAGGCCGACGGGCCGCGGGCCGGGCTGGCGGCGCTGGCCGACGTGCGCCCGGACCTGCCCCGCTACGCCGCGGTGACGGCCTACCTGCACGAACGGGCCGGCGACCTCGCCAGCGCCGCCGAGCTGTACGCCGAGGCGTCCCGCACCGCCGTCAGCGTGCCGGAGCGTGACCATCTCATCCGCGAGGCCGCCCGGGTACGGCAACAGCTGCGGCGGTGAGCGCCGGAGATGTTCTCCCCTCCCTCGCCCGGTCGCGTGATCCCTAGCGGGACAGCGGACCTTCGGCGACCTCGGCGAGCTGCTTGGTCACGCTGCCCCAGCCGTCGAAGAAACCGAGCTCCTCGTGACGGGCTCGGGCGGCCGGGTCGCCGTGGCGGACGACAGCCCGGTAGGTCGTGCCGTCTGGATGGTCCGCCAGGATGATCTCCGCGGTCATGGCGACCGGAGCGGGGCTTGTGGGCCGCCAGGCGCTGTCGATCGCGTTCGTGAAGACGATGCGCTCGAGCTCGTCGACGACGAGGAAGGTCGCGTCCATATGCGGGACGAACTCGACCCCGTCGTCGCTGAGCAGGGTCACGAGCCCACCGCCGGGCCGGACGTCCAGACGCTCGACCCGGCACAGGGTCGGCGCGGGTAGCCACCACTTCTCGAAGCGGGACGGGTCCGTCCACGCGCCCCACACGGCGGCCCGGGGGGCGCGGATGACCCGCTCCAGGGTGAGGTCCAGGTCGGGATTCATCGGTTCTCCTCCGGGTCGTCGATGAGGCGTTCGGTGACGGGCTGTTCGGTGACGGGCTGTTCGGTGACGGGCTGTTCGGCGACGAGGTGTTCTGTGGCGAGGTGTTCTGTGACGAGGCGTTCGAGGCGATCGGTGCGTGCCTCCCAGAGCCGGCGCTGCTCGCCGAGCCAGTCGTCGACGAGCGCCAGGCGCTCGCGGTTGAGCACGCAGGTGCGCACCCGGCCCGACTTGACCGTGTGGATCAGGCCGTTCGACTCGAGCGTGCGTACGTGCTTCATGAAAGAGGGAAGGGTCATCGGGAACTCGCGGGCGAGGTCGCCGACGCTCGTCGGTCCCTGGCCGAGGCGCCGGATGACGCCGCGCCGGGTGGGGTCGGCGAGGGCGACGAACACGCCGTCGAGCTCCGCCGAATACTGTGCCATGAAGCTAAGTATTGCCGTGTCGAGATACTTAGCGCAAGGGCAAAGTATTCGATCGGCGTGTCACTCCAGGTCCTGGTGCGGGTGCCAACCGCGTAGCCTCACAGCGTGTCCGAGTCTGTGAACTTCGACCGCATGGCGGACCGTTACGACCAGACACGCGGCGGTGAGGAACGTGGGCGTCGGGTGGCCGCTGCGCTCGCGCCGCACCTGGGCGGCCACCCGCACGGCGGCACACTGCTGGAGATCGGCGTGGGCACCGGCCTGATCTCCGCCGGGTTCGCCGGGCTCGGATGGTCCGTGGTCGGTGTGGACGTTTCCGAGCGGATGCTCGCCCACGCCGCCCGGCGGCTGCCCGGCCGGGTGCTGCGCGCCGACGCGGCCGCGATCCCCTTCCGGGCCGGAGCCGTCGATGCCTGCGTGGCGGTGCACGTGATCCACCTGGTCGGAGATCCGGGCGCGGCGCTGGCCGAGGTGGCCCGGGTGCTGCGCCCCGGCGGCCGGTTCGCGTTCGTCGGAGCTGGGAAGCATCATGGATCCGACGTGGCCGAGATCGTCGGCGCGATGCAGGCCGAGCTGAGCGGCGGGGCGCCGCGCCGGGACGACCCCGAAGCCGTCACCCGCCTCGCCGAGCGGGCCGGCCTGCGCCAGATGGCAGGCCTCGCCATCACAGACTCGGGACGCCCGTCGACCCCGCTGGAGTCCGCCCGCCAGATCGAGCTGCGGACCTGGTCGCATCTGTGGTCCGTCCCCCCGGCCCAGTGGACGTCGGTCGTCGAGCCGGCGCTGGAAGCGCTGCGTGGCCTCCCGGACCCCACCGAGCCCCGGTCGGACCGGATCAGCACCCCGTCACTCGTCTTCGCGAAGCCCGCCGCGGCCGGCTGACGTGGCCCGTTCCGTCTCATCCAGCCAGTCGGTCCACGACAGGTAGTTGCCAGCCCGACGACCGGCGCCGGTCAGCGCGGTGTGTGTTCCTGCGCTGCGGGTCGGCGCACGGCGCTGTCGAGTGCCTGCCTCAGGAGCTGGGTCAGGGTGGCCCGTTCCTGCGGAGAGAGCCCGGTGAGGATCTCGTCCTCGATCGTCTCCTGGGCGTGCTCGGCCTGCTCGAGCGCGCGGCGGCCGGCCTCAGTCATGGTCACGAGGTGGCGGCGGCGGTCGGCCGGGTCGCGGTGCCGCTCGGCCAGGCCGGCGGCCTCCAGCTCGTTCAGGAGCAGGACGCAGTAGTTGGCGTCGACGCAGAGGCCCTGGGTCAGGGCCCGCTGCGTGGTCGGGTCGTGATCGCGCAGGTAGGCCAGGGCTGCCAGCTCCTTGAGGCTGATGCCCAGCAGCTCCGGCGTGCTGGCCCGGTGGACCAGCCGGGACAGGCGGGTGAGCAACACGATCGGACCCGAGGTGATGGCTGTGTCCGACACCGTTCTAGAGTAGCGTGAGCGAGACCATCACTCCTTCGTGATGATTGACAAATCTTGATTGTCGCGATGGATCGACGATCGCGACCTCGACCGGCCCGGAGGAGATCCTCAGATGGCCCACACAGCCGATGTCTGACCCCACGACGGCTCCCGGGGCGGCTCCCGCGGTGGCACCCGCGACCGTTCCCGTGGCTGCTCCCGCTCCGGGCGGGTCCGACCGCCGCCGCTGGATCGCGCTGGTGGTCGTGTGCATGGCCATGTTGATGAACGCGCTCGACGGGTCAATCGTCAACGTGGCGTTGCCGTCGATCCAGAAGGATCTCGACTTCACCCAGTCCGGCCTCACCTGGGTCGTCGACGCCTACCTGATCTCCTTCGGGAGCTTCCTGCTGCTGGCGGGGCGGCTCGGCGATCTCGTCGGGCGCAAGAAGGTGTTCCTGGCAGGGGTGCTCCTGTTCACCGTCGCCTCCGTGCTGTGCGCTGTCTCGCCCGATCAGGGCACGCTGATCGCCGCGCGTTTTGCCCAGGGGCTCGGTGGCGCGGTCTCGTCGTCGGTGATCATCGCGATCATCGTCACCGAGTTCCCGGACCCGGCCGAGCGGGCCCGGGCGATGAGCGCGTACATCCTGGTGACCGTGGGCGGCGGGTCGCTGGGCCTGCTGGCGGGCGGGGTCCTCACCCAGGCTGTCAGCTGGCACTGGATCTTTCTGATCAATCTCCCGATCGGGATTCTCACCTTCGTGCTCGGAATCCTGCTGATCGAGGAGAACGCCGGCCTCGGCCTCGGCCGCGGCGTGGACGTCACCGGATCACTGCTGGTCACCGGGGCGCTGCTGGTCGGGATCTACGGGATCGTCACCGCGGCGACGCACGGCTGGGCCTCGGCCCACACCGTCGGCCCCGGCGCGGTCGCGGTGGTCCTACTGGTGATGTTCTTCGTCGTCGAGGCCCGGCGGAGCAACCCGATCATGCCGCTGCGCATCCTGCGGATCCGCAGCCTGATCGGCTCCAGCGTCGTGCGCGGCTGCCTGTTCATCGGGATGCAGGTCCTGTTCTTCTTCGGGGCGCTCTATCTGCAGCAGATCCGTGGCTACAGCCCGCTGCGCACCGGTCTCGCGTTCCTGCCCACGACGATCGTCGTGGCGGCGCTCTCGATGGGTGTCGTGAGCCGGCTGCTCCTGCGGTTCGGACCGCTGCCGATCGTTGTCCCAGGCCTGCTCGCGGCCCTGGCCGGGCTGCTCATGCTGGCCCGCGCGGACGAGCACACCAGCTACGCCACCGGTCTGCTGCCGCCGCTGGTGATCCTCGCGGTCGGCATCGCCTGTGCCACGGTCCCGCTGCTGTCGCTGGCCATGGCCGAGGTTCCGGCGGCCGATGCCGGGCTCGCCTCCGGGATCGTCAACGTCTCGATCTGGCTCAGCTCATCGGTTGGCCTCGCCGTGGTCTCCTCGGTGGCCGCCAGCCGGACGAAGGGCCTGGTCCAGGACGGGCATTCCGCCGTGAGCGCGGTGGTGAGCGGCTATCAGCTGGGCTATCTGATCGGTGCCGGCTGCGTGGCGGTCGGTCTGCTGACCGTCCTGACCGTCCTGCTGGGGCCGGCCCGGGCGGTGGCGACGGCGATGTCCAGCCCGGCGGGTGCCGGCGCGCCCGCCAGCGAACCGGCCCCCGCCGACACCGTCGCGACGTAGGCCGGCACCGGCACCGGCGCCCGCACCGGCGCCGGCTTCGGGAGCGGTGCGGCGGCCTGCCCCGGCGCCGTCGGCTACGGCGCCGGGTGCCGCCCGGCCTGCGTCCTCGGCGAACTGAACAGGTCCGGTGCTGGAAGTGGCAGGGGCTGAGTGGCTGGCGAGCGCAGCCCTTCGAAAACCAGGGCGAGGTAGCGGCGCCACAGGGTCGGCTGATGGTCGCAGAGCGGCGCGGCGGCCTGGTAGATGCCCCGCAGGAGCAGGATGACGTCCTGCCCGGTCACGTCGTCCCGGATGCCCTGCTGCGCCTGGGCGCGGGCGGTGAGCACCTCGGCGATCTCGGTCAGCCGGTCGGCGGCGGCCTGGACCGCCCGGTTGTCGGCGAAGGCCTCGCCGGAGGCCTGGCAGAGCGAACGGTCGCGGGACTGGAGATCGACCGCCGTGGTCATGAACTCGAACAGGGCCGCGGTGGGGTCGGCGGCCTCGGACAGCCGCGTGCCGACCGCGGCGAGAAGGTCGAGCTGATCGCAAATGATCGCGGCGACCAGATCGTCCTTGGTGGGGAAGTGGCGGAAGACCGTGCCCTTGGCGACGCCGGCCTGCTGGGCAATCTGTGCGATCGAGGCCTGCGTGCCGTGCTCGGCGAAGACCGTGGCCGCCGCGTCGAGCAGCAGCCGCCGGTTGCGTGCGGCATCGGCCCGCAACCCGGGTGGTTCTGACGCGGCCGACATGCCTCACCCGTCCGTGTGCTTCCGCTGGACCAACACAGCCTATGGGTCAACACGGTCCAACAAGATGACCGCCCGGTCATGTTCTCTGTTACGCTCTCGAAAAATGACCGATGGGTCATCTTCTGGTTCTGGTGCGGGTGGACGACGAAGGAAACGAGGATGCCGGTGACCATCACGATGCGTGCTGTCGTCGCGGACGACTACGGCCCGGTGGAGCGGCTGGAAGTCAGATCACTGCCTGTTCCCCGGCCAGGCCCCGGGCAGATTCAGGTGCGTGTGCGCGCCTCGACACTCAACCCCGCCGAGGTCCGGGTGCTCGACGGCTCGATGCGCGACCTCGCCCCACTGAGCTTTCCGCATGTGGTCGGCCGCGACTTCGCCGGCGTCGTGACCGAGACCGGAGACGGCGTGCGCCGGTTCGCCGTCGGAGACGAGGTCTTCGGCTTCGGATTTCCCGAGAGCATGGCCAACCTCGCCGCGATGGTCGGGTCGCCGCCCTCACTGGCGACGGGCACGCTGGCCGAGTACGCGGTCTTCGAAGCCGACACCCCGGGCCTCGCGCTTCGTCCCGCCGGTCTGACGGCCGAGCATGCCGCGACGCTGCCCACCGCCGGCCTGACCGCGCTGGCGCTGGCCCGGGCCGGAGAGTTTCAGCCCGGTGACGTCGTTGCGGTGATCGGGGCGACGGGCGGTGTCGGCAGTGTGCTGCTACCGCTGCTGTCCACGGCGAAGGTGCACGTCGTCGCCACCGCGAGCCCCGTGGACGACGGCTACGTGCGCGACCTGGGAGCGGCCGAGGTCATCGATCACCGCGCCGTCGACGTCGCCGACGAGATCGTTCGGCGCCACCCCGACGGCGTCGACGCCGTTGTCAACCTGGCGCTTCCCGGTGACGGGCTCGTCGGTGCGGCCACCGCGATCCGGCCCGGCGGCCGACTGCTCAACATCGTCTTTCCCGTTCCCGACGCTGCCGCGTTCAGGGGCAAGGACCTCACCGTCCAGACCGTCATCACCAGCGCGCAGCCGGGCGATCTGGACCTGTTGGCCGCGCAGGCGCTGGACGGATCGCTGCCCGCCGCGATCAGCAGGCGGTACCCGCTCGCGGACGGCGTCCGTGCCTGCGTCGAGTTCCTGAACGAGCACACCCGCGGGAAGGTTGTCGTCGTCGTGGCGGAAGACGAGGAAGGTTGACCCGCGGTCGCCTTCGCGCGGCGGAGTGATCCGGCGTGCGGGTGTTCAGATCCGGCCGGCCACCGTTCGCGCCAGGTTCTCCAGGGGCCCGCGGTTCTCCGCCGGATCGTTGTTGCGGGCCAGCACGATCGACACCCAGAAGTCGTTCACGTTGACGAAGACCGCGTAGTCCTCGATGTAGGCTTCCTTGCCGATTCCCGGCAACGGGGTGAGCGTGTGGCCGATGCCGCGCTCGGCAGTGAGATAATCCTGTGCCGTTTGCCCGGAGAAGATCTCCACCTGGCCGGTCGGCCCGTCGGGCGGTGCTGTGTAGACGCACCTCTCCGGGGTGGACTCGGGGCTGCCCAGCGCGGTGCCGGCGAGTTGCTCGGCCTCCGGCCGGGACACGAGTTTGCAGGGATCCGGGACTCCCGCCGCGTTTCCCGCCGGCCCGGCCGATTTCCCGCTGCCGGTTCCGCCTGTGGTTGTCGCCGTCGCCGGCTGGCTGCCGTCCGCTGGGGGAGTCGAGGCCTCATCCGAGGAGCCGCATCCCGCCAGACTGATCGTCATGACGACCGCGAGCGCGGGCAGCATCCCGCGAGCCGCGCGGCGAATCCGATCCATCGCAGAACGAGTCATAAGAATCCCCCACCTGCCGGCCACCGCCGACACCCCCATCCCGGGCGAACGGGACGAACCTATTGCCCGTCGGCGGTGGCGACGGGCAAAAGTCGTATGCCTGACGATCCGGCGTCGGGCAGGCTCGCCACGCTCCGGACCTGCAGGGTCGATGAACCTGGCGGGCTGCCGATCAAGGTCTGTGGGGCACGCGGCGGTTGGGCGGGCTGACCATGGTGTCGCCGGCTGGGCTGGCGAGGCGTCGTTCAAGATAGACGAACGCTTCGATGGCTTCGGGGGCTTCGAACGCACGATTTCGGCGTCCAACCGTGACCTGGCGGAGAACGCCGACATCGACGAGACGGTTGATCGCCTGGTTTGTTGCCTGCAGGCTCCGACCTGCGAGTGCGGCAGCAGAGCCGACGGTCAGCACCGGCGTCGCGGGGAGCAGGTGCACGATGCGTTCCAGCGTGGAGTCGGCGCGCACGCGGCCGGCTCTGCGGAGCCAGTCATTGCGAAGCGTTTCGAGGCGCTGCTCGAAATCGACGGCATCCGCACACGCGCGGGTACAGGCGGCGGCGAACAGCGCGACCCAGGAATCGGTTGCCACCTGCGCCTCGTCGGAAGTTGCCGGACCCACGTAGTGAGTAGCGGAAAGCGCCGCGAGGTACTCACGGGACCAGGTCGCGAGGATCAGGGAGACAGGGGGTAGGACACCCGCTGCGAGCCCGCGGCGCCGCAGCAGCATGTGGATCAG
Organism: Parafrankia irregularis; assembly: GCF_001536285.1. Classification (NCBI taxonomy): domain Bacteria; kingdom Bacillati; phylum Actinomycetota; class Actinomycetes; order Frankiales; family Frankiaceae; genus Parafrankia; species Parafrankia irregularis. The sequence goes on from NZ_FAOZ01000024.1 coordinate 58,130, forward strand.
TGCGCGGCCGGTCCGGCCGTTCCCGTCGACAAACGGGTGGATCGTCTCGAACTGTGCGTGCGCGATGGCTGCCTGGGCGACGGCTGGAAGACTGTCGTCGGCGCAGAACGCGCAGAGGTCTTCGAGCAGGTCGGGCACGGCCTCAGGGGGCGGTGGGACGAAGGCGGCCGAGCACGGGTTGTAGCCGCTTCCTCCGATCCAGTTCTGTTCGGTTCGAAGCTTGCCGGCATGCTGCTCCAGGTGGCTGGCGGTGAGCAGGCGCCGGTGGACATCGAGCAGAGACGCGACAGTGATGGGATCACCGACACCGACCAGTTCGGTCGCACGTACCATTGCGTCGATGTTGGCCAGTACTTCGGCCGCGGTGATGTCGGTGGCGGGCTCGCCGAACCCGCGCGCTGCCTCGGCCCGCAGGAGGCGTCGGCCGCCGACCTCGAGGCCTTCGATCCGAGATGAGGCGACCGACTCGGCCCGCAGAAGGATGCGTGCCAGCACTTCGGTGCCTCGTAGTGCGGAGGCCTCGCGGTCGAGCCGGCTGATTGCGACCTCGGCCTCCGCGACATCTGCCGCTGTCGCGGCATCAAGACGCCACGTCCGGCCGACCAGGCGGTCCGGCAGGTAGGCGTCGTAGTCGCAACCGAGCCTGTCTCGCCGGGACAGCCCTGCGCCAGGATCGCTCTCCCAACGCTGCCGTAGGAGTTCAGCCATCTCGACAGCCTCCATAATCAAGGTTATGTCACAACCTTGATTATGGAGGAGTCGACTTCAAGGTTGCCGTTACCGGGCCAGGCGCGTCGATCAGTCGCCGGGAACGGTGCCTGGCGCTGGGAGCTGTGCTGCCGGCTGGGCAGCTTCCTCGTCGGTGAGCAGGCGGGAGCGGGTGAGGAAGCGGTAGCCCTCGGGTGCCTCCAGGCTGAAGCCGGCGCCGCGGCCGGGCACCAGGTCGATGGTCAGGTGGGTGTGCGACCAGTACTCGAACTGGGCCGCGCCGATGTAGACGGGCACGCCTTCGCCCGGCACGGCGTCCCCCGGGGCGACGTCCTTCCCGACGCCGATCACGCCGAGGAGGACGTCGCTGTCACCGACCAGAAACTCCCCGCGCGGAAAGCACATCGGCGACGAGCCGTCGCAGCACCCACCCGACTGGTGGATCATCAACGGCCCGTGCTCCTGGGCGAGGCGGCGCAGCATGGCGAGCGCGGCAGGCGTGGCGTCGACCCGGGTCACGTCCGTGCTGTCTGCGCTGTCTGTGCTCTCCTGGTGCATCGCCGTCTCCTGTCGGTCGCGGGCGGGAAGGCTGCCGAGCGATCTGGCGATCTGGCGGGCTCGGCGGCTTGGCGGCCTAGAAGAAGCCCATCGCCTTGGGGGAGTAGCTGACCAGCAGGTTCTTCGTCTGCTGGTAGTGGTCGAGCATCATGCTGTGGTTCTCCCGGCCGATCCCGGACTGCTTGTACCCGCCGAACGCCGCGTGCGCCGGGTAGAGGTGGTAGCAGTTCGTCCAGACCCGGCCCGCCTGGATGTCCCGCCCGGCCCGGTAGGCGAGGTTGCCGTTACGGGTCCACACGCCGGCGCCGAGGCCGTAGAGGGAGTCGTTGGCCTGGGCGATCGCGTCGTCGTAGCCGTCGAAGGAGGTCACCGACACCACCGGCCCGAAGATCTCCTCCTGGAAGATCCGCATCCGGTTGGTGCCCTGGAAGATCGTCGGCTGGACGTAGTAGCCGCCCGAAAGGTCGCCGCCCAGCTCGGCGCGCTCGCCACCCAGGACGAGGCGGGCGCCCTCCTTCTTCCCGATGTCGATGTAGGAGAGGATCTTCTCGAGCTGGTCGGAGCTGGCCTGTGCGCCGATCATCGTGTCGGTGTCGAGCGGGTCGCCCTGGCGCACCGCCTTCGTGCGGACGGCCGCCGCGTCCAGGAAGTCGTCGAAGATCGACCGGTCGATGAGGGCGCGGGACGGGCAGGTGCAGACCTCGCCCTGGTTGAGGGCGAACATGGTGAATCCCTCCAGGCACTTGTCCTGGAAGTCGTCATGCTCGGCGAGGACGTCCCTGAAGAAGATGTTCGGGCTCTTCCCGCCGAGCTCCAGCGTCACCGGGATCAGGTTCTGGCTCGCGTACTGCATGATCAGGCGCCCGGTCGTGGTCTCACCGGTGAAGGCGATCTTCGCGATCCGGGGCGATGACGCCAGCGGCTTGCCGGCCTCGACGCCGAAGCCCTGCACCACGTTGAGAACACCGGGCGGCAGCAGGTCCGCGATCAGCTCCCACAGCAGGTTGATGGACGCCGGTGTCTGCTCGGCGGGCTTGAGCACGACGGCGTTGCCGGCCGCGAGCGCCGGCGCGAGCTTCCACGTCGCCATCAGCAGCGGGAAGTTCCACGGGATGATCTGCCCGACGACCCCGAGCGGCTCGTGGAAGTGGTAGGCGACGGTGTCCTCGTCGAGCTGCGACAAGGTGCCTTCCTGCGCCCGGATGGCGCCGGCGAAATACCGGAAGTGGTCGATGGCCAGCGGAATGTCGGCCGCCAGCGTCTCGCGGACCGGCTTGCCGTTGTCCCAGGTCTCACCGACCGCCAGCAGTTCGAGATTCGCCTCCATCCGGTCGGCGATCCTGTTGAGGATGTCGGCGCGGGCGGCCACCGCCGTCTTCCCCCACGCGGGTGCGGCCGCATGGGCGGCGTCGAGGGCCTTCTCGACGTCCTCGGCGCTGGAGCGGGCGATCTCGGTGAAGGCCTGGCCGGTGACCGGGCTCGGGTTCTCGAAGTACCGGCCCTTCACCGGCGGCACGTACTCGCCACCGATGATGTTGTCGTAGCGCGACGCGTAGCGGACTGGCGAGCCCGGTTCGCCAGGGCGGGCGTAGATGGTCATCTCGAGCGCTCCCTCTGCGATGTGAGGCCGGTCACCGTGACGCCGGCTGCGTGCACGCTAGATCGGTGAACGTTGCAACACCGTTGCAACACGGCGGGGGTGCCAGCGGCCCCTTGCCCACTGATCCGGTTCGCGCCACCCTGTCGGGGGGAGGTCTCCATGACCAACGGGTGCGACGGGCGCCGGGTCGCGCAGGAGCAGCTGCTCACCGGGGTCCGCACCGCCGCCGCGGCCGACGGTCGTGCGCCTGGCGGTGGCGAGCAGGCGCTCGGCCAGGTGCGCCCCGAGGTACTGGAATCCTGGTCACGCTCCCGCACCTTCGGGGTGGACCCGGACGCCACCGTCCCTCCCGTCGATCTCGTCGACGACGCGCTGGAGGACTACCGGGCGTCGCACCCGCTGGGGCAGGCGATGCCGGTGGTGCGCGACCTGCTGGTCGAGCATGCGGCGTCCGAGGAGATGATCGTCGCGGTGAGCGACGCCGCCGGCATGCTGCTCTGGGTGGAAGGCGACCCGGCCGCCTGCCGCCGGGCCGAGCGGATGCGGTTCGTCGCCGGGGCCCGCTGGGACGAGCGACACGCCGGCACGAACGCTCCCGGCCTGGCGTTGGCGCTCGGGGTCGGCATGCGGGTGGTGGCCGCCGAGCACTGGGCCCGTCCCGTGCAGCCGTGGAGCTGCTCGGCGATGCCGGTCCGCGATCCGGTGGGCGGTGCGCTGCTGGGCGCGCTCGACGTGACCGGCGACGAGCGGGCCGCCTCACCCGGGGCGCTGGCGCTCGTCCGGGCCACCGCCGCCGCGGTGGAACGCGAGCTGCTGCTGCGGCAGCACCGAGACGGGGGCGGGCGTCGTGCAGCCGAGCCGCCGCTGCGGTTGTCCGTTCTCGACCCGGGTGGGCCGACGCTGTCCCGGCACGGGCGCACCAGGCGGGTCAGCCTGCGCCATGCGGAGCTGATGCTCCTGCTGGCCGAGCATCCGCAGGGATGCAGCGCCGGCCGGCTCGCCGTCCTGCTCGACGAGCGGGACCTCGACGAGGTGACGGTCCGCGCCGAGCTTTCGCGGCTACGGCGGGTCCTCGGGCCGGAGGCGCTGCGTTCGCGTCCGTACCGGCTCGCCCCGGGGGCGCTCACCACCGACGTGGACGACGTCCGGCGGGCGCTGGCCGCCGGCGACCCCGCGGCGGCCATCACCCTGTGGCGCGCGCCGTTGCTCGCGCGTTCCGCCTCCCCGGGGGTCGCCACCGTGCGGCTGCGGATGGCGCAGGAGGTGCAGGCGGCGCTGGAGCGCAGCGGTGATGCGCTGTTGCTGCTGCGCTGGGTCGAGGGCCCGGTCGCCGCGGACGACCTCGCCCTCTGGCGCCGATGCCGGGACCTGCTGCCCGCGGGCCCGGAGCGGGACCGCGCAATCGCCCGGGTGCGCGTCCTCGACCGCGAGAGCCGCTGAGCGACGCAGGACCGGACGTAATGGTCCGCCTCAGAGGATTCTGGTCGTTGGAGAATCCACTCTAGGATACCGAGCTTCGGATTTCCTCTGCTGCCGAGCAAGAAGTGAGGATTTTGGCTGTTATAACAACCGAAATTCCTCACGTTACGGGTGGGCTCGGTTCTGGTTGTAGGTGGATTGTGCGGCGTCCACCTCGGGCATGTGGGCCTCGGCCCACTTCTTGAGATGGCGCAGGGTTTCCAGGAGTGACAGTCCCAGCGGGGTGAGTTCACGCCAAGGTCGCCGGCGGCGGTCAGCGCGGCCGCTGGCTACTGGTCCCCCGACCCGCCCTCTGGCGGGAGCGCCGGCCCCGCGCCTGCCGTGAGGTCTGGCCGCACCCGCACTCGGCTGGCCCGGGCTTCCAGATAGCGTTGCTCGGCGAGGCTGGCGGTGGCCCGCGCGGCCCGCCGGTAGTGCTCGTACGCCCCGGCCGGGTCGCCGTTCTTCTCCAGCAGATGCGCCCGGACGGACAGCAGACGGTGATGCCCGGCCATCCGTTCGTCACCGTCCAGGGTCGCCAGCAGCTCCAGCCCGGCCGGCGGGCCCTTGGTCTCGGCGAGCGCGATCGCCCGGTTCAGGGTGACCATCGGGTTGGGTGCGATCCGTTCCAGGATCAGATAGAGGGCGTGTACCTGCGGCCAGTTGGTCTCGGCGGCGGTGGCCGCGTCGGCGTGCGTGGCGGCGATGGCGGCCTGCAGCTGGTAGAGCCCCAGGACCGGCCCGGCCAGCGACGCCGCGGCCAGCTCGATGCCCTCGTCGATCAGCTCGCGGTCCCACCTCGCGCGGTCCTGCTCGTCCAGTGGCACCAGGTCGCCGGCTGCCGTCGCCCGGGCCTGGCGGCGGGAGTGGGTCAGCAGCATCAGGGCGAGCAGCCCCGTCACCTCGCTGTTCTCGGGCAGCTGGGCGTGCACCATCCGGGTCAGCCGGATCGCCTCGTGCGCGAGGTCGGCGCGGTGCAGCTCGCTGCCCGACGAGGCGACGTAGCCCTCGTTGAAGATCAGGTAGAGCACGTGCAGGACGACCCGTAGCCGCTCGGCGTGCTCCGTGCCGCCCGGCAGGCTGAACGAGCTGCCGGCGGCCCTGATGCGCTGCTTGGCGCGACTGATCCTGGCCGCCATCGTGGCCTCGGGCACGAGGAACGCGCGGGCGATCTCGGCGGTCGTCAGGCCGCCGACCGCCCGCAGTGTCAGCGCGGTCTGGGAGGCGGGCGTCAGCGTCGGATGGCAGCACAGGAACAGCAGGACGAGCGTGTCGTCGCTGTCCGGAACGTCCTCGGGCACCGGCTCGGTGGCCGTCGCCGACTCCCGCTCGCGGCGCGCGTGGTCACTGCGCATCTGGTCGATGAGCCGCCGGGACGCAACCGTCATCAGCCAGCCGCGCGGGTTGTCCGGCACCCCCTCGGCCGGCCACTGCACGGTGGCGGCGAGGGAGGCCTCCTGCACGGCGTCCTCGCATCCTTCGAACTGCCCGTGCCGACGTGCCAGGGTGCCGAGGACCTGCGGCGTGATCTCACGCAGCAGGTCCTCGATCACTGGTGCGGTCATGCCTCCAATTGTCCGTCGGCGAACATCACCTGCCGCACCTCGACACCCAGGCCTTCGATCGCGGCGTCCGGGATCTGCGCCGCCAGCTCGATCGCCCGCTCCTTGTTCTCGACATCGATCAGGTAGAAGCCGCCCAGATACTCCTTGGACTCGACGAAGGGCCCGTCGGTCACCACCCGCTGGCTGTCGCGCACGGCCACCACGGCGGCCTGCGCCGGGTCGACCAGCGCCAGTCCGGTGATCAGCTCGCCGGACTTCTTCATCGCCTCGATGAGCCTGCTGTGGCCGTCGCCGACCGCCGCCTTCTCCTCGTCAGTCAGGACGTCCAGCAGGGCTGGGTTGATAACCAGGCTGATCACGAACTTCATGGGTTGCTCCTCGTGGTTCGCGAGCCCCGGCTGGGCCCGCCGACCACCTGGTCGGAGCCGACCGCACCGTCTTGACATGCCCGCCCGAACATCTTCCGTCCGCACCGGCCCGACGAGCGGGACAGGCCTGGTTCCGCAGGGGTAGAGGCCGCGTTGACGCCTCCACGCACTCTCCCGAACATGCGGAGGAGTCCGCTGTCTACCAGGCAACGGGGCCGTCGGCGTCGACGAAGGTGCCCGTCTCGGCGTCGGCGGGCAGTGTCGCGGCGCTGACCACGACGTGCGCGGCTTCGTCGGCGGTCAGCGGCGCCAGCTGGCGGTTCATCGGGGTCAACTCCGTCTGGACGAAGCCCGGGCACACGGTCGTGACCTTGATGGAGGTGTCCCTGAGATGCTTCGCCAGCTCGATCGTGAGACTGTTGAGTGCGGCTTTCGAGCTCCTGTAGGCGGGCAGGAACATCGAATAGTACGGAGATCGCGAGTTGTTCTGATCGGTGAGCGAGCCCATCGTCGAGGACACGTTGACAATCCGGCCCGCGTCGCTTAGTCGCAGTAGCGGAAGAAAAAACTCGGTTACCGTCACCGCGCCGAAAACGTTTGTTTCGAATGTTTGCCGGAACGTGTCCGGGTCCGCGAGGTCGTGGGTGCCGGTGTCGGTGGCCTCGGGGAGAACGCCCGCGTTGTTGATCAGGACGTCGAGGCGGCCGTATCGCTCCTGGACTGCGGCTGCGGCAGATCTCACGGTTGCCGGCCTGGTGACGTCGAGTTCTACCCAGTCCACGGCTCCGTGGTTTACGCCCAGCGTCTCGATGGCCCTGCGTGCTGCTGTCTCCCGGCGCGCTCCAATGATTACAGTAGAGCCTGCTCGGCTCAGATGTGCGGCGGCCGCGTACCCCAGGCCTCGGCTGCCGCCAGTGATGAGAACGATGGTGGACATTCGGATCTCCAGGATCTCCGGCGTATTTCCCTGCAGGCTAGTTCCTGCGCGCCGAACAATGCTGGCGAAAATCCGACGTGGCATTCCCCGGTCCGATACAGGACTGCGGCGTCGTTCCCTCCGCGGCAGTCTCCGCTATGAGGCGAAACGTGAGCTAGCCACTCAGGGCGACGAACCGCCTGAGCTTGCCTGTCGAGGCGTGCCGGGGGATCCGCGCAACGGTGGTCACGCCTATGTCGGCATCCGGGAGACCGTAGGGCCGTAGCGAGAGGGCGAGCGCCGTGGCCACCGCGGTGGTGTCGGGTGACCCGACCACCAGCACATCCGCCCCACCTGCGGTCTGGCGCACCTGATATTCCGAGATCAGCGGGTCGGTGCCCAGCACATGCCGGAACACGCTCGCCGGGACCGTTCGCCGCCCGTAGCGGAAGTCGTCGTCACGCCGGCCGACGATGTCGGCGACACGCGGCATCGAACTCCCGCACGCACAGCGGCCAGGCAGCGGCGTGATCTCGTCGCCCAGGTCGTAACGGATAAACGGGAAGGTTCGTCCCGCCAGTCCGGTCGCGAGTGTGCGGGCCGCCGGCTTGTCGGGGGCGACCGGGCGCCCGGCCGCGTCGACCCGCTCGAGGATCACCTCGTCCGAGCAGATGTGCAGGCCGTCGCCGTCGCGGTGGCCGCAGCCGACCGCCTGGACGCCGATCTCCGTCGAGCCCCACAGGTTGTGGACGGGGACGCTCCAGGCGGTGTCGATGGCGTCGCGGTCCTGGGCGCTGAGCGGCTCGGAGTTGGTGCTCACCCGAACCGGCCGGATGTCGAGCTCTCCCGCGTTCGCGGCCCGGGCGAGGCGGCCGATCACCGAGGCGTAGCCGACGAGATGGGTCGGCCGTGCGTCCGCCACCGCGCGCAGAATCTGATCGAACGGGGCCGTCGTCGGGATCACGAAGGTCTGCGTCGACGGCCCGGTCGCGATGTCGAACAGCGGCGTGCTGGCGTGCGGCGGCTCGCCGGCCTCCAACACGGCCAGTCGTGCCGGGCGGCCGGCCTCGCCCGCCGGGTCGGCAGGGCCGGCTGATGCTCGCTCGCCCCGAACCTGCCATCGCCAGGCGAGACAGGCGAGCGTGACGAACTGCTCCCAGTCCCAGATGTAGACGCCGCGCACACCGCTCGAGCCGCCCGAGCTGAAAACCTGCAGCCCGGTGGGCGTGTAGGAGAACCAGCCCTGCCGCGCCAGCACCCGCTCGGCGCCCGCCCGGTCGATATCAGGCGTGCTTACTATCGCGTCCCATTCACTCTGGACGTCCTGCTTGGTCATTGCGGGCAGCCGCGCGAGGTCGTCAACCGTCGCCGTGGCCGGGTCGAGGTCGGTCATCCGGGCTGCGTGGAACGGTGAGCGTTCGCGCGCGAACCCCAGCAGCGCACGCAGTCGTTCGGTGCGGTGGTGCTCGATGCGCTGGCGCGACCAGGACAGCCGCGCGACATGGTCCTCGAGCGCCGCCCGCACAGCGCTCAGATGTGCTGCACGCAGACGCTGGTAGACCGCCGCGGAATCCTCGCGGGACACGCACACAGTGTCGGCCGCGACCCGCGATCACGCGAACCGGTGGCTGTGCGGGTGGCCGGCAGGTTCGGTGGATCGCCGCCACAACTGGCCGGATTTTCCCGTTACCCGCGCTGAAGACCGACTGTTCCTCGGCGTCCCTGCAGTCTGCGCAGCAGGGCCAGGCCGGCGAGGAAAAGAGCCAGGACGCCGGGGCCGGCGTGCACGATGATGAAACCGGAATAGTGCGGCCCGCCCCAGGCGTGCCGATAGGCCGCCGGATCGCCGGGGCGCTCGGTGGCGAGAAGGTATCCGGCCCGGGCGACAAGAACAGTGCCGACGGCCAGCAGGAGGAGGCGGGCCACGGCGCGCCATAGCCGTACAGCCCGGCCGGTGGCCGGTGGTGGCACCGGCCGGCGTGCGGCGATCACGCCCACCGCGATCAGGCCCGCTGCGACCACGGCGGCGACCGCGAGCCCGGTCATGCCGCCCTGGCTCCGTCGGGTCGGATGCGGCGCATGACCGCGGAGTGGAGCAGCAACGCGGTCGGTGTCAGGGTCGCGACCAGGGTCAGCGCCCGCAGCGGGGTGGTCGGAGCCCACAGGATGTTGTCGGTCAGCTCCGCTCGTACGGCAGCCACCTCCATGGCCGCGGTGGCGAGCACCGCCGCGGCCATGCGGGTGAGTCGCGGCCTGGCCCGGAGATGGAGCCCGACGGCCAGGCGAAGGACGTCGACGACGACGGCGAAGGTCAGTGGGGTGTCCTGGAGGAGCGCGGCGAACTCGTCGCCGTAGCGCGCCCGCCACCGCCGGGGGCACAGGGCGAGAAGGGAACGTTTCATGCCTGGGCCAGCCTTGTCTGCCCGGTGTGGACGACCCGGGACCAGGTCGCCAGCTGGGCGGCGAGGGCAGCTCTTCCCGCTGCCGTGATCTCGTAGGGGCGGCGGCGGTCGTCGCTGGGCAGCGCGGCGATCAGGCCGCGTTCGACCAGCTTGGTCAGCGAGCCGTACAGGGTGCCGGGCCCGAGCCGGACCCCGGTCTGTTCCAGCACGTCGGTGGTGATCGCGTAGCCGTGCTTGGGGCCGTCGCTCAGTGACAGCAGGACGAGTACGCCTGGCTCGCCGAAGCGGGCCAGGCCCTCGTCCCGCCCGAATCTCGCCATGCGATGCATCGTATGGCGTAGTAGTCGGGTGCGGCAACACCCGGTGATCTCCGCTCAGGCGTGGGCGCGCAGCGCCCGGGAGTACCACTCCCAGGCGTCGACGATGTCGTCGGGCGCCTGGCTGGGCTCCCAGCCGTTGATGACGCCGACGAGCGTCCAGTAACGGCCGACGCGGCGGTCGGTGAAGGCCTCGATCCGGTCGGCCACCCGCGTGCGGTCCTCCGGCGGGGTCGGGCCAAGCGCTTCAAGACGCTCGACGATCGTCCGAGCCTCAGGCGCGGCAGGGTCGACACCGGCCCTCGCGGCGGGACCAGCGAGCTCGCCGACGGCCTTGCCGACATCGAACTGCGCCACGTCCGGCTCCGGCCCCTCGGCCCTGGCCCGCTGCGCCATCCGCCGGCTGGTGGCGATGAAGTCCGGATCCCGCAGCAGCTCGGCGATCTCCACCCAGGCCACGACCTGCTCCGGGGTCGGATCCTCGGGCAGCTCGGGTGCACCCATCGCCATCCTGTCGGCGACGGCGCTCGGGCTGTCACCGAAGACGGCGTCGAGATATTCCTCGACGATTCGGCGACGCTGTTCGTCTGTCATGTTTGTGAGGTCGGTCATCCGTCGCAGCTCCTCTGGGTCGGTGGAACCGATGAAGGCGCGCAGCACCGCACGCTGCAGCCGCAGCACGCGGATCTGGGCGTCAAGGGCCTGGACGTGCCGGGCGGCCACCTCGTCCAACGAGGTCTCGGCGCCGAGCACCTCCCTGATGTCGTCCAGGCCGACGCCGAGCTCGCGCAGGGTACGGATCAGGCGCGCACGGGCGACGGCCTCAGGCCCGAACAGCCGGTACCCCGCCGTCGTGCGTCCCTGCGCGGGCAGCACCTCGGCGTCGGCGTAGAACCGCAGTGTCCGTACCGACAGCCCGGTACGCGCCGCAAGCTCGCCGATCATCATGAACCCGATCATCAGGCCTCCACCAACTGGAGAGTCAACCGCCGCAGCCGTCCTGCCGCCCGCGCGCGCGGAACATATGGTCCGGGAGACTGCCCGAAAGGACATTGACGGCCGGATCGGCGCCCGTGATTCTGATTCTGATTCTGAATCGGAATCGCAGACGAAGCGGCCGCCGCGCAGGCGGACCGGAATCCGGAGAAACCCGGGCGTCGCGGGTCGCAGGGCCGCACTATCCGGGGGAATTTCCTGCGGCGGTATGCACGCCACGGGCTGACAGCTTGCTGCGGGGCCAAGGTGAACACGAGCGTGGGGATGCGACGGTCGGCCGATCGTGGCATGCGGCTGGCGGTGACCTGCGCCATTCTCGCGACCGCCGCGGTGGCGGTGGTCGTCGTGTCGAGTCACGGCGACCGGGCGCTGCGGGTGTCGCTGGACAGCGGGTCGGCGTGGCTGGTGTCCTCCGCGGTCGGCCAGGCCGCGCTGGTGGACGGCTCCTCCGGGCAGCTGATCACCCAGGTCAGGGTCGCAGACCCGGGCTCGGATCTGTCCGCCGCCTCGACCAGTGCCCAGACGCTGGTCGCTGACACGTCCACCGGCACGGTGGTGCGGGTCGACAGCGCCTCCTACGAGGTCTCCAAGCCGGTGCGTTTCGCCCGGCCGGGCCAGCGGCTGCGGGTCTTCGCCGGCCCGCGTCGCGCGTACGTCTTCGCCGAGCAGACCGGGCTGGTGACCAGCGCCGACTCCCGGACGCTGAGCGCGGGCCAGCCGCAGTCCGTCGTGTCACGGATCGGGCCCGGCGGCGGCGTGGTGGACGCGACCGGCCGGCTGTGGCTGGTCGACGCCGACTCGGGCCGGATCGTCTCCCTGGACAGCGCCGGCACGGGCCCGGCGGTACCCCGGACAGGGGCCGTCGCGACACCGGCGGCCCGGCTGCTCGAAGTCGGCGGGCGAGCCGTCGTCATCGACGGGGACGCCGTGCGCCCGCTGCACGACGACGGCACCTTCGGGGCGCCGACCTGCCTGGCCGGCGGCGCGCGGGACGACACCGCCGTACTGACCGGATCCGCGGCCGCGTCCCGGGTGTACGCCGCCTCCGGGCAGCGAGGGGTTCTCCTCGTCAGCGACCTGGACAGCAACCGGTGCGACACCGCGATCGACCTCGACGCCGCCGGGCACACCCTCGGCGAACCCACGGAGGCCGCGGGCCGGGTCTTCATCCCCGACTTCACCACCGGCGAGGTCCATATCGCGGACCTGGCCCACCCCGACACCGTGACGCACGCCGACGTCCTCGACCCGGACACGCCGTTCGACCTTGTTCCCAGCGGGCCGTTCGTGTTCTACAACGACCCCGCCAGTGCCCGCGCCGGAGTCCTGTCCCTCACCGGCCAGACCATCCCCATCCAGAAGTACAACCCCGACCGACCCGGAGACAGCCTGTTCTCCGGAGGCAGCGGCGGCGGCGCGGAAGACACCCAGGGCTCTGGCAGCTCCGGTGGCTCTGGTGGTTCCGGCGGCTCCGGTAGTTCCGGGAACTCCTCGAAACCCACCACCCCACCGACCGGCACAGCATCGCCACGGCCACCGACGCCGACCGTCTCCGGCACGCCGGATCGTGACCGATCCGCCGTGCAGATCCAGACATCGACGAATCCGGCGACAGCCGGCCGCCCGGTGGTGCTGCGTGCGATCGCCTCCAACGGGGCGAGGCTGGTCTCGGTGCGGTGGTCGTTCGGCGATGACGCGGGTACCGCGGCGGGAGCGGAGGTGTCGCACACCTGGGCACGGCCGGGCAGCTACCCGGTGACCATCCGGGCCGGGCTCGCCAGCGGCGAGCAGGTCCAGGTCAGCAGCACGATCAACGTGGTGGACCAGGCGCCTCCCACGAAGCCCGACCCGTCGCGCACCCCACCCCCCGGCACTTCCACGGGCACCCCGCCTCAACCAGACCCCGACCCGACCCGGACCCAGCCGCAGCCCGATCAGCCCGCCAACCCGGCGACGCCCACCCTCGACGTCGCGCGGACGTCCACCACCTCCCTGGACGTCAGGGTTCGCCCTGGTACCGGAGCGGGCGCCGCCGTGACCCATTACGCCCTGGACGCGTCACCAGCGACGGGCACGACGGTCAACGCCCTCGGCGGCGGCGCGTTCCGGGTCGACGTCACAGGATGCGACGCCTTCACCCTGGTGGGCACGGTCTCCGCGGCGAACGGGGCGACCGCGCGATCCCAGCCGCATCAGGTCGCGGCGCGCACGGACGGCGACTGCGGCCCGCCGCAGGCGTCGCTGGCCGTGACACCGACCTCCGGCGAGGCGCCACTGACCGTGACAGCCGAGGACACCATCCGTTACCTCGTGGACCCGCACCTGAGCTACCGCATCACTTTCGGCGATGGGAGCCCTGCGACAGCTGGTTCCCCGGCCACCCACACCTACACAGCTCCGGGCACCTACACCGTCACCCTGACCGCGATCAGGGACGGTTCCGGGGTGACCGCGACGGATACGGCCACCGTCACCGTCGGGGCCCAGTTCAAGGCCACCGCCGGGTCCGCCTCCGTCAGCCCGGGATCGGGTACCTACGCCTGCCCGTTGACGCTCACCTTCACCGGCACGGTGACCGCGAACGGCGCGGGCACCGCCACGTGGGCCTGGCGCAACCATGGGCCCGGGGCGCAGTCGCTGACCTTCAGCGGCGCCGGGACGCAGACCGTCAGCTTCACGATGACCGTGGACGGCGCGCCCGGGGAGACCACCACGAACACGGATGAGATCGAGATCTACGAGAACGGGCAGATCACCTTCGTATCCCCGGCATACCGCGCCAGTGCCACGATCACCTGCGCGTCACCCACGCCTCCGCCGACGACAACGCCGTCCTCGTCCGGGGGACTCGGCGGACTCGGCCGTCCCGGCAGCGGCTGACCTGGCAGCGCGCCGCCCTCCGCCGTCCTCCAGACGTGCGTGGCGTGTAAATGGTTGGCGAGCGTGGCGGCCCCGCGTCATGATTCCTCCGTTCCGTGTAGGCGATCGAGCACACAGCGCCCGTGTCGGAGGAATCATGACGACCGCCGTCACCGGGACGGCGTCAGCCGGGCCCCGGCCCGAGGTCCGCGTGGCGGGCGGGGCGCTGCGCGGAAGCCTGGAGTCGGGCGTCGCGGTCTTCCGCGGCATCCCCTTCGCTGCGCCGCCGGTCGGTGCGCTTCGCCTCGCCGCACCGCGGCCGGCCGCGAGCTGGGACGGGGTGCGGCCCGCCCTTTCGTACGGCCCCCCGCCGCCGCAGACCGACATGCTCGGCCAGGGCACGGGTGCCCAGGACTCCGGGGCCCAGGGCGTGGTGGGCGACGACTGGCTGACGGTCAACGTCTGGTCGCCCGAGGCCGACCCGGCCGCGACGCTGCCGGTGATGGTGTGGATCCACGGCGGTGCGTACACGATCGGCGTGTCCAGCCAGCCCGAGTTCGACGGCGGCCGACTGGCGCGCGACGGTGACGTGGTCGTGGTGACCTTCAACTACCGAGTCGGGATGGAGGGCTTCGCCCAGCTCGCGGGAGCACCTTCCAACCGGGGCCTGCTCGACCAGGTCGCAGCCCTGGAATGGGTGCGCGACAACATCACTGCCTTCGGTGGCGACCCGGACGACGTCACGGTCTTCGGCGAGTCCGCCGGTGGCGGATCGGTCGCCGCCCTGCTGGCCATGCCCCGGGCGGGCGGGCTGTTCCGCCGAGCCATCGCCCAGAGCGTGCCGGGCACCTTCTTCTCGCCCCAGCTCGCCGCCGACATCGCCGCCGCCTGCGCCGCCGAGCTCGGACTGCGTCCCACCTCGGCGGACCTCGCCACGGCGGACCCGGCGCTGCTGGCCCTCGCCGGTGACGCCGTCGCCGCGACGATCACCACCCGGGCGCAGCGCTGGGGCCAGCCCGCACACCGATCGATCCTGTTCGCGCCTGTCGTCGACGGCGACGTCCTGCCGGTCACCCCGTGGCAGGCCGTGGCATCCGGCAGCAGCCGGGACGTCGACCTGCTGGCCGGCCACACCCGCGACGAGCAGCGGCTGTTCACCGCCTTCACCGGCCTGCTCGGCCAGGTGACCCCCGAACAGGCGGAGACCGCGCTCCAGGTCTTCGCCCCCGGCCCGGACGGTGCCCACCGCTACCGCGGCGCCTACCCGGACGCGAGCCCCGACCAGCTCTACGAACTGGTGCACTCCGACTGGCTGTTCCGGATGCCCACCCTGCACCTCGCCGAGGCGCAGGCCGCGGCCGGTGGCCGGGTGCATCTCTACGAGCTGACCTGGCCGGCCCCGGGGATGGGTGGCGCGTTCGGAGCCTGCCACGGCCTCGATGTGCCGCTCGTTTTCGGCAACCTCACCAGCGGCCAGCCAGCCCTGCTGATCGGTGACAGCCCCTCCGCCGAGGCGACGGCCCTGTCGGCCCGGATGCGGACTGCCTGGACCGCCTTCGCCGCCGGGGGCGACCCCGGCTGGCCGGCCTACGACCGCGACCGACGCCTCACCCAGCTCTTCGACGTCTCCTGCGCCGTCACCGCCTACCCGGAGGAGCGATCCCGGCTGATCTGGCAGGACCATTCCTTCCCGGCCCTGCTCCTCGGCGCGGAGTGACGACCGCGGACTGAGTACGACCGCAGCCTGAGTGCGGCTGCGGCACGCACGAGCACGCGCCGCGGCCGTGAGGTGTCGAGCGGTAGCGCGACCTACCGGCTGAGCCCCCGCGCTGGCCGGGCAACGGAACAACCTGCGCGCGGCCGGACACATAGCGATCTTGTTTTGGCAGTGCTGACCGAAACACCGGTCAGCCGTGCCGACATCGCCCGCCGAGCTGGCCTCACCGTCGAGCAGACCCGTCAGACTCTTGCACGGTTGCGTCGGCTCGGGCAGGCCGAGCTGATCGGAGTACCCCGATCCCGAAACGCACTGTGGCGACTGTCCGCACCACCGAACCTCGACGGTTGACGGGCCCGCGGCTCGGCCGAAAGAGGCGACTCGGTCCGGCGCCAGGGCTGCCTCGGTCAGCGCCGGGTTCACCCGACGAGTGGTCGAGCATGCGCTGAGCCCGCTTCCTCCAGAAATGTCGTACCCAGGTGGAAGCCTGTCCCCATGAGTTTCGACCTTGTGATCTGGGAAGGTGAGCGGCCGGCAGACGACCTGGCCGCTGGTGTCGCCTATAACGAGCTGTTCCAGCGCTACGACGAGCAGAACCCGCACACCCCGGCGACGGATCGTATTGCCGCCTACTGCGAGGCTCTGACGAGCCGATGGCCGGATGCTTACACCGCCCCGTGGTCGATCACACCCATGCCCTCCGGGCCGTTCCTCTATCTCTGCGTCGTGTGGAGCATGGCCGACGAGGTGTCCGTCATCGCGGCTGAGCTCGCGGCATCGATGGGTCTGGTCTGCTACGACCCCCAGTCGGATGCACTGCTGCGGTAGCCGGTCTCACCGGGCTGCCTGAACGGCTGTGCCGCCGGCGCGGTGCGCCGGCGCTGCGGGCGGCGACGTCTGGCGTCGCCGCCCGAGCAGCCGAAAGGCGGATGACCAGCAGCCGTCACGCCCGGGCGGTGCCCAGGATCGGGTGCTTGCCGAGGCTGAGGCCGGCGAACGCGACGATCAGCCAGATCGGCCCGACGATGCCCGGGAATCCTGCGATCGACAGCGCGCCCGACATGAACAGCACCGCGACCGGCGGGATCAGGCTGACCAGGCCCAGCCACCGTGACACCAGCCGGTCGCGCAGGCCCAGCCAGGCGACCGCCCCCGCGGCGACGACGACTCCGAGGTAGCCGATGAACGGGCCGAAATCGTTCAGCATGAAGTAGACGAACTGGCCATCCGTGTTGAAGCCGTTCTCGTTGAGCCCGCCTGGCAGGTACAGCGCCAGCGCCAGCTTCCAGCCGTAGCCGAGGCTCAGCGCCGCGGCGGACGCGGTCAGCCCGTCGGCGGCCACCCGGGCGGCCACGGCTCCGCGCGCCGCGGTCACCGCCTTCGCCCGCCAGGACGCGGCCAGCACCAGCAGGAGCACGACGGTCGCGTAGCCGAGCGCACCACCGAGCTGGAGCTGCCCGCGGGAGAGCTTGGCCAACGCGTCCGGCCCGACCTGCTCCGTGCCGACGTTCGGGCTGGTGAACATCGTCGCGACGATGCCGAGCACCCCGGCGCCGACACCGAGCCACGTCCACCGGGCTCGGGTGGGCGTACCGGCGTCGACATCGTCGCGGTAGCCGCGGGTGACCTGCGCGGTCGTGGTTGTCATGGTGGTCCGTCCCCTCCTCGTGCCGGTGGCCCGATCGCCGCCGGCGTTGCGAGGACCAGCCTCGGGCGCCCGACGTCCCGCAAACGAGGGACAGCCGCCCCGTGCCCGGGACGTGCGTACGACACCGGGGACGCGCGCGCGACACCGCGCTGATCGGGCTCGCGACAGTGCGCTGACCAGGCGCGACATCGCGCCGATCCGGCGTGATGCTGGGTGCATGGGGGCATCTGCGCCGGTATCCGGCACCTGGGACGGCGCGGCACCGCACCCGGTGGCGCCCCCGCCTGTGCCATCGGTCCCGCCCCGGCCTTCGTCCCCGGCCGCGCCTACGGTCCCACCCGCGCCTACGGTCCCACCCGCGCCTACGGTCCCACCCGCGCCTACGGTCCCACCCGCGCCTACGGTCCCGGCCGCGCCTATGGTCCCGGCCGCGCCGGCGGTCACGATGACGTCCGGAGCCGTCGTGGCCTCGGTGCTCGCGGTCGGGCTGGCGCTGCAGTCCGTCCTCTGCTCGGTCGGCGCCGTGCTGCTGCACCGGTACGTCACGGCCCGCACGGCCGAGCATGTCGCGTTGGACCGCGCGGATCTGGTCCTCGCCATCGCGTTCCCGCTGGTCGCGGCCCTGGTGCTGGTCTACCAGCCGCGCAACCGGGTCGGCTGGTTGCTGCTGACGACCGCGCTGACCGGCCCGTACCTGCTGGCCACCCAGTACGCGGCGCTCGCTCTGCTGTCCGGTGCGCAGGGCATCTCCGGTGCGCAGGGGCTGCCCGCCCAGGAGGCGGCCACCTGGTTCGCGACCTGGGGCTACGTTCCGTACCTGGTGCTGTGGGGGCTGGTGCCGGTGCTGTTCCCCGACGGCCGGCTGCCCTCCCGGCGGTGGCGGGCTCCCGTCACCGCCACCGCCGTGGCCATCGGATGCCATCTGATCGCCCGGATGTTCTGCCCGACCCAGCTGGACGTGTCCTCGCTGCTGCGCAACCCGTACGGTCTGGAGTCCGCGACCGGGCTGCGCTACGTCACGATGATCACCTCCCTGGCGGTCATCTTCGGCGGCGGGCTGCTCGGACTGCTGGCGGTCGTGACGCGGCTGCGCCGGTCCACCGGCGTCGAGCGGGCCCGGCTGCAGTGGCTGGTGCTCGGGGTCGCCTGCCTGCTCGGCGCGACCCTGCTCGGCGCGCTCCCGCACGGGCCGGACGGGCAGGCCACCGGCATGGACGTCGGGATGGCGCTGCTGGTCGCCGCGATCGGCGTCGGCGCCGTCCGCCATCGGCTGTTCGACATCGGGACGGCGCTCAGCCGGATGCTGGTATACGGCCTGCTCACCGCGTTCCTGCTGCTGGCCTACGCGGCGACGGTCGCCGGCGCGGGCGCGCTGGTGCCGGGGCGCCGGATCGCCTACGGCGTGCTCGCGGTCGCGGCGCTGGTCGCGGCGGCGGCCCGCGACCAGCTGCAGCGCCTCGTCGACCGGCTGCTGTTCGGCGCGGCCCGCGACCCGTACGCGGTACTCGCCGTCCTGCGTGGCCGGCTCGACCTGGCCACCGGTCCGGTGGACGCGCTCTCCCAGCTCACGGACGGGGTGCGGGAGGCGCTGAAGGTGCCCTACGTAGCAGTGGAAGGCAGCGACGAACGGCTGCCGACGATCGAGTCCGGGACGTCCGTCGGCTGGCTTGAGCGGCTGCCGGTGCCCGCCAGGACCGGACGCGGGCGGGCCGGCACGCTGCTTGTGGGCCGCCGCCATCCGGCCGACCAGTTCACCGAGACGGAACGGGCGATGCTCGACGACATCGCCCGGCGGGCCGGCGACCTGCTCGACGCGGCGAGCACACAGCATGAGCTGCGGCGCAGCCGGGAGCGGCTGGTCACCGCGCGCGAGGAGGAACGCCGCAGGCTGCGCCGCGACCTGCACGACGGCGTCGGCCCCCAGCTCGCCGCGATGGCGATGCAGCTCGACGTCATCGCCTCGGGCCTGGCGGAACGGGCCGACCCCGCGGCGGAGCGCGCCGCCCTGGTCCGGGACCGACTGCGCGGCACCGTGCGCGAGATCCGGCACATCGTCGAGGATCTGCGCCCGCCGGCGCTCGACGAGGGCGGGCTGGCGGTCGCCCTGACGCAGGCCGTCGCGCCGTTCGCGCCGGTCGTGGCCCTGGACGCACCGGCCGAACTGGCGGCGCTCGTCCTGCCGGCCGCGACCGAGGTCGCCGCGTACCGGATCGTCGCGGAGGCGGCGACGAACGCGGTCCGGCACTCGGGCTGCGAGCGGTGCGTCGTCCGGGTTCGGGCCGAGCCGCCGTGGCTGCTGGTCGAGGTGTGCGACGACGGCGGCGGCCTGGCCGCCGACGCGGTCCCGGGAATCGGGCTGCGCAGCATCCGGGAGCGGGCGAGTGAGGTGGGCGGTCGCCTGGAGGTCCTCGACGCCCGATCCGTCCGCCCCACCGGCGGAACCGAGCCCAGCGGCGGAACCGAGCCCAGCGTGATCGAGCCCAGCGCGATTGCGCGCGGCGGGACCGGGAGCGGCGGGACCGGCGCGGGTAGCGGCACGGTGGTTCGGGCGCGGCTGCCGTTGCGGGAAGGCGGCCCGGTGTGACATCACTGCGCGTCGTGATCGCCGATGATCACGAGCTGTTCCGGGACGGGCTGCGCGGCCTGCTGGCCGACCTGGGCGCGACCGTGGTCGCCGAGACTGCGGACGGCAACGCCGCACTGGCGGCGGTGCTGCTGCACCGGCCAGACGTGGTGCTCATGGACCTGCGCATGCCGGGCCTGGGCGGCATCGAGGCCACCGCCCGCATCGGCGAGCAGGCGCCAGGGACGTCCGTCCTGGTCCTGACGATGAGCGAGGACACCGCCTCCCTGCAGGCGGCCCTGCAGGCGGGGGCACGCGGCTACCTGCTGAAGGAGTCGTCGAAGGCGGACGTCGCGCGAGCGTTGGAGGCGGTGGCGCGCGGTGAGCTGGTCATCGGACCGGGGGTCGCCGACAAGGTGCGCCACGCCGTCGGCGGGCTCTCACCGCGGATCTTCCCTCAGCTGACGGACGCCGAGATCCGGGTGCTGGACCTCGTCGCGGACGGTCTCGCCAACGGGCAGATCGCCGCCCGGCTGTCCCTCTCCGAGAAGACTGTGCGCAACCGGATCTCGACGATCCTCACCAAGCTCGAGGCGGCGACCCGCACCGAGGTGATCCTGCGGGCCCGCGACGCCGGCTTCGGATCCGGTACGACCGAGTAGCGGCCCGATTCGTGGGCCCGATACGTCGGCATGGTCAGACGCCACCGGGGGAGCGCTTCACCGGCCGCGGCTGTTGCTGCTGCTCGCTGGACGCCGGCCCGCATGTCGGCGGCACCGTGTCCCAGGTGTCGTACTCATGGCGGGCATCCGCGATCTCGTCCTGGTGTGTGATGACCCAGTCCGTGAGGACGGAGAGCGGCACCAGCAGCGTGACGCCGAGCTCGCTCAACGAGTATTCGACCGTGACCGGGACCGTCGGCGCGACCGTGCGCGTCACCAGGCCGTCCCGCTCCAGGCCGCGCAGCGTGCGGGTGAGCATCCGCTGGCTGATGCCTTCGACCAGACGGTGCAGCTCGTTGAATCGCCGGGGCCCGCGCCCGAGCAGAACGACAACCAGCACGCTCCATTTGTCACCCACCCGGCGCAGCACGTCCGTGATCGGGCATGCCTCGTGTTCCGCGGGGGTGACCGGCAATCCGAGGTCCACGGCAAGCACCGTGGGCACACCCATGTGCGTATCCAACATGAATGTTCCTTCTTTCCCGATGGATTCTGTGCCGATTACGGTGCGCTGAACCTGTGTGTCAGGTTCGAACGGTAACAGCGGGAGGAGTTGGGTATGGAGCAGCGACATCCGGACGGCAGGACGGTCGTCGTTTCCGGTGGCACCGACGGGATGGGTCGCGGCATCGCGCTCGCCCGGCTCGGCCGGGGCGACACGGTTGTCGTGATTGGCAGCGGTGAGGCCAGGGGCGCGGCGCTGATGGCAGACGCCGCGTTGCTGGGGGCGGCTCGCCGGTGCCGCTTCGTCCAGGCCGACCTGAGTTCCATCGCCGCCGTCGAGCGGGCAGTCGAAGCGATCACCCGTGAGCATCCGGTGGTCGACGCGCTCGTCCTGTGCGCCAACCGGTTGAACCGGACCCGACGGGAGTCCCCCGAGGGGCTGGAATCAACCTTCAGCCTGTACTACCTGAGCCGCTATCTGCTCGGGCACGGCCTGCGCTTCCAGCTCGATTCCGCCGACAACCCGGTAATCGTGAATTTCGCCGCGCCCGGGTTGAAGGTCGGCTCGGTGAAATTCGACGACCTCCAGGCCGAGCGCCGCTATGGCATCCTGCGCGCGCAGGCGCAATGTGGCCGAGCGAACGACCTGCTGGGCCGGAACTTCCTCCAGAGCCCGAGCAGCAGGGCTCGGTACGTGCTGTATCACCCCGGTTTCACCGCGACGCGCGGTGGCGTCGCCCATCTGAGGCAGCCGGCGCGCGGGATCATCACCGTCCTCGGCAGGGTCGCGGCGAGATCGGTCGACCAGGCGATCGCCCCGATGGTCGAGCTGATCGACCGGCCCCCCGCCGACCGGCTCACCGCGATCGACCGCGGCAGGCAGGTCGATCTGAGTCTGCGGACGTTCGACCCGGACAACGCGCGCCGACTGGCCGAGGTGTCCAGGAGCCTGGTGCTCACGCACCACGGCCCCACCCAACTGTTGCCAGAGCCCGGAGAGCCCGGAGGGCCCGGATCGGCCGGTGGCGTGCACTGACTGTTCGGCCGTCAGCTGGATGGGCTGGTGACTATGCGGGTGCGGGTGCCGGCCGGACCCCGCCCGGTCGAATGTGCGGCCGGCAGGTTTGCCTTCGAGGTGCCGGGTACGGACCCACTTGGCACTCAATGATCCTGGATGGTGACTTCAGGTAGCGGAGCGCCTGGGCGTGTTGGTCGAGACGAGGGTGGGTGACCTGCCGGTGACGCTGACCGGGCGCGACGGCGGTCTGGAGCCCGCCGGCCTGTTCGACCGGTTCGGGCTGGCCCGAACCGGCATGGTTCTCGTGGGTCGCGACGACGGGCGGGTTCGGAGTGTCAGCCCGGCCGCCCGCGAGATCGTCGGGTGTGGCGAGGCTGACTACGTGGGCAGACGCTGGAGCGAGATCGTCCACCCGGTGCATGCCGACGGAGCCGTTGGAGCCGACGGAATCGCCGCGGACCTCGCCGGATCCGGCGACACACCCCAGATCGTGCGCATCGCCCGACCCGACGGCACCGCTGTCCAGGCCCTCCTGTCCACGGTCGAGGTCACCGTGGACGGTGATCGTTGCCTTCTCGCCCGGTTCGAGGACGTCTCCGAGCTCGCCTCCACTCATCGGCAGCTGCGGCTCGTCCTCGGCCACACCCCGTTCTCGATCTTCCGCATCGACCACGACGGGCAGGTGCCGCTCAGCGGTGGCTCCGACTCCGCGGAGCCTGCCGTCGCGCTGCACCAGGAGGCCAGGTCCGCCGTCCGCGCGGCGTTCCATGACCAGCCCACCGTCCTGGCACTGGTGCGCCGCGCGATGCACGGGGAACAGGCCCACCAGGTCGTGAAGTCCGGCGGGCGTTGGTACGACCTGCATCTCGTACCGGTGCCCGAAGCCGAAGGCGGGCCTGCGTCCGTCGCGGGCATCGTCAGTGATGTCACCGCGCACGAACGAGCGACCGCCGAGCTGGTGAGGCGCACCGCCTGCGACACCGCGCTCGCGGATCTCGCGCAGCAGGCCCTGCGGATCGCGGACGAGGACACGCTGTGGGACGTGGGCGTGCGGACCCTCACCCAGCAGCTCGGCGCCGACCTGGTCACCGTCCGCCACGACGCCGACATCGACGCCGACACCGATACCGACGCCGACGCCGACGGTGCCGTGGACGTCCGGCCCGTGGACGCGGAAGCCGCGGACATGGCCGTGCCTGTCACCCATGCCGGCAGGCGGATCGGCACGGTCCTGGTGCGCCGCCGCACCAACCCGCTGACGCCCGACAACGAGGCGTTCGTCCGTTCGGTGGCGGCGATTCTCGGTGCCGCGGCGATGCGGATCCGGATGGAGGACGGCGCCCGCTACCTGTCACTGCACGACCCGCTCACCGGTCTGCCGAACCGGGCCGCGTTGCTCGACCACCTGGGCCGAAGCCTGCGTCGCGCCGCTCACGACGGACGGCACACCGGCGTCTTGTTCATCGACCTGGACGGCTTCAAGGCGATCAATGACACCCTCGGGCACAAGTGCGGCGATGAGCTGCTGCGGGTTGTCGCCTCCCGGCTGCGCGACGCCGTCCGGCCCGGCGACGTCGTCGGCAGGCTCGCGGGAGACGAGTTCGCGGTGCTCTGTGACGACATCGGCGATCTCGATGAGCTGCGGGCCATCGGCGAACGGGTGATCGCCACCGCGCTCACCCCACCCATCGAGCTGATCCGGCCGGTCGGTGTCAGCGGCAGCGTCGGGCTTGCCCGGTCGGGCGCCGACCTCACCGATGCCGAGGACCTTCTCAACGCCGCTGACATGGCGATGTACGAGGCGAAGCGTCGCGGGCCGGGGCACGTCTTCGCCTACGACGACCGGATCCGGGCGGCGCTGGCCACCCGGCTGCGCGACAGCACCGACCTGCGGCGTGCCCTCGGCGCCGGCGAGCTGACCCTGTGTTTCGAGCCGGTCGTGTCCCAGTCCGGCGTGATCGTCGCCGCGGAGGCGGTCCCCTACTGGGCCCATCCGACCCGCGGCCTGCTCGGCCCGGACGACCTCTACCCGATCGCGTTCAACGCCGGTCTTACGGTCGCGGTCGACCGCTGGCTGGTCGACAGCGTCGCCGCCGTGCTGCCGACGGCCGCACCGAGGCAGCAGCCCGATCGCCAGGAGGAGCTCACCCGGCGGGAACTGTGGCTGCGGATCTCCGAACGAGGGCTGTCCGACACCTCGCTGCGCAGGACGATCATTTCTCGAGCCGCCTGTCTCTCCGGCGTCGGTGGCATTCAGGCGTCTCTCGGCATCCTGGTTCCCGACACGCTCTCCGTCCCGGGCGACCGCACGCTCGACACGATCACCGCCGAGCTGTCGGGTGCCGGAATGGCCGTCTGGGTCGATCTCAGCGAGATTCGGCCGTTGCGAAGCACGACCCGGGACACGATTCCCCCCGGCATCGACGGGGTTCGGCTCGGCAGCCAGAACATCCACGGCGCCGAGCACGACGCCATGGCCGAGGCGGTCATCGCCGGGCTCGTGCGCTTCTCCCACCTGCTGCACCTGGGCGTCGCCGCCCGTGGCGTCGACACCTTGCTGCAGCTGGCCGCCGTGCGCGGCGCAGGTTGCGACCTCATGCAGGGCGTCGCCGTCGGCAAGGCGCTCCCGGAACCTCCCTGGTCCGGGTCTGCCCGGACAACGGGGTGTGGACCACGCACCGAGGCTTCAACCGGGAACAGTCCGTGACGACGACGATGGACGGCTTTCGGCTCTACGCGCTCAGGCCGGCGATCACCACCTCGATGGCCCGGCTGATGGTCCGTGGTGCCGACGGCGTGGTGGCGGATGCCTGGGCGAGACCTCGGATCAGGAGATAGACCTCGTCGGCCCCGACGTCTCGGCGGATCGCCCCTGATCGGACCGCACGGTCCAGGAGGACCTCCACGGTCGCGCGTAGCCTGTCTGCCTCCTGCCGGACGCTCGGCGGGAACTGTCCGTCCGGCAGCTGGGCCGCGAGGGTCAGCTTCGTCGCCCCGCCCTCGATCATGCTTCGCAGCAGGTCTCGGAACGCCTGCCCCGGGTCGGAATGGGCAGCCAGAGCGGATGCCTGCTCGTTGAGCAGGTCGAAGTGGCGGACCAGAGCCGCCTCCACCAGAGCGGCCTTGGTGGGGAAGTGGCGGAACACGGTCGCGATGCCGACTTCGGCGCGGCGCGCGACGTCCTCGGTGGAGCCGGCCGCGCCGTGCTCACCGAACACCGCCTCGGCGGCGGCGAGG
The DNA here is from genome assembly GCF_001536285.1 of Parafrankia irregularis. NCBI lineage: Bacteria > Bacillati > Actinomycetota > Actinomycetes > Frankiales > Frankiaceae > Parafrankia > Parafrankia irregularis. The sequence continues at coordinate 83,226 of NZ_FAOZ01000024.1, forward strand.
ATGCGCTCGCGGTTGGCCACGGCGTTCCTCCGCACCGCCCACCTCGACTTCCGTCAGCTTCCGGCATCGGCACCGTTGTAAACGAAGTCTGGACTCCGTTAACGTGCCGGAGTCCAGACTTCGTTTTGGAGGTTCGATGCTACCGACACCTGCCCCGGCCGACGTCGTTCGCATGGTCGCCGTCGGTGTGAGCCGACTGGTCCGCGGTGATCTCACGCCGGACGAGCGGGAGCGACAGCTCGACATGCTCGCCGGCCTGTACGGGGAGCGGACGGACGTCCGGCATCCGTTCGCGCCGTTGGGTGACCAGCCGATGCGCACCCGCGCGGAGCTGCGCCAGCACTTCGCAGGATCAGCCGGGCGAGTATCCGGTGTCCGGCGGTTCGCGCCGACGAACATGGTCGTGCATCGGACGGCGGATCCCGAGGTGGTCGTCGCGGAATTCGCCTACACCGGGACGGCCGAGCCCGGGGAGTTCGCGGTGCAGTGCGTGTTCGTGGTCCGCGTCCGCGACGGACAGATCATCGAGTCCCGCGACTACGCCGACCACATCGGGATGGCCCGGGCGGTCGGCCGGCTCGAGCCGCTGGCGCGGGCGCTCGCCGACGGAACCGGCCGTGCGTCCGACGAGCTGGCCGGGGCCCAGCTGAGTCGGGACCTCGCGCTTCGCATGCATGCCGCCTTCAACGCACTCGACCTGCCGGCGGTCGACGAGATCTTCGCCGCCGACTTCTTCAGCCACCCGCTCCAGTTCCGCGGGCCCGCCGCGGTCAAGGAACGCTGGCTCGCCATGCGTGCGGCCGCACCGGACCTGCGCACGGAGATCGCCGACCTGATCGCCGAAGACGACCGCGCGGTGATCCGTTCCCGGCTCACCGACGGCACCGGGGAACTCCTCGAAATCATCCGGATCGCGCAGGGACGGATCGCCGAACTGTGGGGCGCCCGCACTGGTCCCGTCCGGACGTGATCCGCGCACACCGGGCGGTCGCCGCCGGCCAGAACACCCCGATCGCTCCGCCTGCCTGAGAACCAGGGTGACTCGGGCGGCGGTATGCCTCCGACCGCCGTCCACGGCCGGGTGATGGTCAGGTGGAGACGTCGCTCCAGTGGTCCCAGGTGACGTCCACCTGGGTGTAGGTCGGATCGAAGGTCAGAACAAGGCTTTCTCGGAGATAGACCACGGTGTTGTAGGCCTCGCCGGACAGCATGGGGAAAGACAGGAGAACGGCGCGGCCGGGGCGGACCTCGATTTCCGCGGTTTCCAGCCAGGCGCCGCCGCCGAGCCGGGCTCCACCGGGGAGCGGGGCCCCGCCGGGGAGCCAGTCGACGGGACCGGGCGGGCGGATCTCGCGGGTGCGTGTCCTGGTGTTGCCGACGATGGTGTCTGTTTCGGTGAGCGTCATCGCCACCGGTTCACCGTCGAGAAGGATACGAAAACCATCGTCCTGATCGTTCAGCTCGGTCGACATCCGATGGTTCTCGACGCCGATTTCTGGCATTGCGCCAGAATACGACCGGGCGTCCCGTTGCGATCACCGGCCAGGCCTCTCGCGTCGGCGCTGGCTGGATGGAGTGGACGGGTCAGGTTGGTTCGCCGGCGACGACGATGCCGTTCTCGTAGGCGAGCACCACGGCCTGGACCCGGTCTCGCAGTCCCAGCTTGGTGAGGATGGCCCCCACGTGGCTCTTCACCGTCGCCTCGGTCACGACGAGACGGCCGGCTATCTCGGTGTTCGACAGGCCGCGGGCGACCAGCACCAGCACCTCCCGCTCGCGTGGCGTCAGGGCGTCGAGCAGGCCGGGCGGCGTCGGCGGGCGGGTGCGGGCGGCGAAGGCCTCGACCAGCCGCCGGGTGATCGCGGGGGACAGCAGCGCGTCGCCGGCGTGCAGGACGCGGATCGCCTCGACCAGGCGCTCCCGGGAGGCGTCCTTGAGCAGGAATCCGGCCGCGCCGGCACGCAGCGCGCCGAACACGTATTCGTCCAGGTCGAAGGTGGTGAGTACGAGGACGCGCGGGGCCGGGATGAGGCCGCCGCCGGTTCGGCCGCGGCCACGGCTGTGCCCGGGGCCGTGCCCATGCTCGTGCCCGCCGTTCGTGAAATTTCCATGGCGGAAGAATCCAGTCCGCCGACCTCGCGGTCATCATCACCTGGGCGGATTTCTCGACCCGACCCCGGGAGCAGACCGGCACGACCGATCCTCATCCTGGAGTTGGATGATCGAGAACGGGTGAGGCCACCGGGAAGGCCCCAGCCAGGTCGCCGGGCCGGGCCCGCCGTCAGACCGGTGCTAGTCGCCGTCGCGCGGTACGACACCGTCGTCGGCGGCGAGCCGGCAGGAGGTCAGGAAGCCGAACATGCCGGTACCTTCCCGGTGCCGAAAGAACTCGACCATCTCGGCGTTGAACTCGTGGCGGCGTGCGGCCGGGACGCTGATGGCGTCCAGGCCGTGGGACATGAGGTGACCATTCATCATGTAGCGGGCGGTGCGCTTGTTGCCGTCATAGTAGAACTGCTGCAGCGAGCCGAGGAGGAAATAGGCGATCGCCCGCTCGAACTCGTCGTCGATCTCGGCGGAAAGGAACTCGGTTCCCTGCGTGAAGATGCGGCGCAGGTTTTCGCCGCCGCGTTCGGTGGCAGGTGGCAGGTAGCGTCCATGCTGTCCGAGGCTGACACCGGGGGTGAGTGTCTCCCTGCCTTCGCCGCGGAAATGACCCGATTCCAGCGCCTCGTCTCGGGCGAGGAGAAGTTGGAGCCGGTCGGAGATCTCCTTGGACAGCTGGAACTCGTGCGCCCTGACGAGCCGGGCGAGTTCGTTCGCCGCCTCGGCGAGGTTGAGGATCTGACGTTCGTCGCTGATCTTCCGTCCACCCACGGTGATCCCGTCGAGGAGCGTCTGGACCTCCGGGTAGGTGAACGGGTTGCCCTCGAGCACCGCGGCGTCCCACACGTACTCCGGCAGCGACCGGTGAAACCGCCAGAGGGCTCGCTCTACCGAGAACCGTGGAATATCCTTCCGCACCGCGGACCGATCCCAGACGAACCCGAGGGCGCCTCGCGTCGCCTCGCTCGTCGCCATGACTCGCACCTCCTTGGGGCTGCGCGCGACCGGCACACGCCGCGAGCCAGGCCTGTGATCCAACGATACGGCGACCACGGGATCTCGGCGCGTCCGACCGGTGGCGCGCGGCATCCGTGCTCGGCGGCCGTGGGCTGAGTGTGTGGTGGCTCAGCTCGTCTTCGTCGGCTCGTCCTCGGTGAGAACCAGCGCGAGCAGGCCTGGGAAACGGGCGTCGAACTCGGCGCGGCGCAGCCGGTTGAGGCGGCGCGGCCCCTGGTCGATCTGTTCGAGCAGCCCGGAGGCACGCAGGACGGAGAAATGGTGGCTGGCGGTCGCCTTCGACACGGGCAGGTCGAAGCCGCCGCAGGCGCGGGTGAAATCCGGCTCGCCTGCCAGCACCCGAAGGATCGATCGGCGGACCGGGTCGGCCAGCGCCTCCAGCGCTTCCTGCAGGCTCACATCGCTCGGATCGGTGTGCCGCAGGCCAACGGTGCGTCGTGCCCGCGCGGTCATCGTTCTCGGCGCTCGCCTTCCTCGACATCCAGACTGTTCGATCGCTATCGTACACTCATCGGTGTTCGATGGTGGTCGAACACTGATGAGCCGCGTGAACATTGCCTACGCACGAGGGAGGACTCCCGTGACGGTGTCAGTGGGACGGGTCGGTATCTGGACTCCGTACTTCGCCTGGAACGCGCCGGATGCCCGTGAGGCGGTCGAGGAACTCGACGAACTGGGATTCGGGGCCCTGTGGCTCGGTTCTTCCGCCCCTGAGCTGCGCCTGCCCGCCGAGTTGCTCGCGGCGACCGGTCGAATGGTCGTGGCCACCGGCATCGTCAACGTGTGGTCCACCGACGCGGCCGAGCTGGCGGCGAGATTCCAGCGGGTCGCCGCGGCACATCCAGGCCGCTTCCTGCTCGGGCTCGGCGCCGGCCACGCCTCCACCGCGGGGGCGTTCGGGAAGACCTACACGCAACCGCTCCGGTACCTGGCTGCCTTCCTCGACGGTCTTGACGCCGCGCCGGAACCGGTTCCTGCGGCATCCCGTGTACTCGCCGCGCTGCGGCCGAAGGCGCTGGCCCTGGCGGAGCACCGCTCCGCGGGAGCCCATCCCTACCTGGTAACTCCCGAGTACACCCGGTTCGCCCGTGAAACGCTGGGCGAGGGGCCGCTGCTTGCCCCTGAGCAGAAGGTGATTCTGGAGACCGACCCCGCCGAGGCCCGAGCGCTCGCCCGCCGTAACCTCGGCTACTACCTCACCCTGCCCAACTATGTGCGCAACCTGCAGATGATGGGATTCACCGACGACGACCTCGTCGGGAACGGCAGCGACCGGCTCATCGACGCCCTGGTCGCCTGGGGGACGGTCGAGCAGATCGCCGGGCGGGTCGCCGAGCACCACGCCGCCGGTGCGGACCATGTGGCCGTCCAGGTCATCTCGGACGACACCGACGTGCGCAGCCGTACCGGACGGCCCGCCCGGAAGCAGTGGCGAGCCCTGGCCGCGGCACTGCTGTGACGATGTGATGCCGGGCTCAGATGTGGGCCTGAATCTGCTCGACCGCGGCACGTCCACAGGCACGCAGGGTGCTGACGATCAGGTGACTTTCCCGGCGTGGCAGCAGAGCCCGATATGGTTACGGATATGTCGAGCCTGTTCATTCTGGATCTCACATACACCGCCGACCTGGCTGAGGTCGAGCGGCACATGGACGGCCATCGGGAGTTTCTCCGGCGCAACTACGACGCCGGGCTCTTTCTGGCGTCCGGGCGGAAGGAACCGCGCACGGGAGGAATAATTCTCACGGCAGGTGACCGGTCCACGATCGAGCAGATCATCGAGGCCGACCCGTTCCAGTGTCACGGCGTGGTCTCGTACACCATTACCGAGTTTCTTCCGATGACGACCGGCCCTCAGCTTGCGGCGTTCCGACACGAGATCTGAGCCTCGCCAACACCGGAATGTGGTCGATGTGACCGATGTGGCTGGCGAAGGTGAGTCGGCCGTCCGGGGTCCTCACGGGGGTCCGTCCGGCCGTTGCTGACCGGTGCCGGCGGCGGTGGTGGGCAGGTCTCGCAATGTGGTCGACAGCCCGAGCGCGACCAGCAGGGCTGTCAGCATCCCGCCGCCGCCGGCCAGCAGAAAGGTCGTCCGTGGGCTGGTCGCGTCGAGCAGGAGGCCGCCGGCGAGGTATGACGTCGCGGCGGCGACCCCGACGGCACCGTAGAAGCTTCCGAAGGCCCGTCCGAGCAGGCTGGCCGGGACGAGGCGCTGGAGCAGGGTGTTGGCGGCGACGTCCATCGCCGCGATACCCAGGCCGCGTACCGCCTGAACGGTGAAGGCCGCGCCGACCGCCCAGGCGAGGCCGGTGAGGAGGTTGCCGGCGCTGCTGACGAAGAATCCGCCGACGAGCAGCAGCGGCATCGAACCCTGTCCGCCTGCCCGCGCGAGGAGGGCGTAGCCCACGACCAACCCGATCCCGACCGCGGCGAGCAGCAGGCCCACCGCCCAGTCGCCGGTGCCCAGTGTCTCCTTCGCGAACAGGACCAACGCGACGTCGTCGATGCCGTTGAAGGCGACCGTCGCAATGAAGCCAACGAAGATCATGAGTAGGGCCCGGTTGGCCAGCAGGCAGCTGATTCCCGGAAGGGCCTGGCCTGGCGGCCCGTCTGGCCCGTCGCCGTTCACCGGTCGCGCTGGGAGGGGCTGGAGACGCAGCAGAAACAGCGCGGACAGCAGGAAGGTGACGGCATCGACCAGGAGAAGGCCGCGTGTGCTGACCAGTGGCACCAAGGCCGCGGCGATCAGCGGGCCGGCGACCTCCGCGGCGTTGGTGCCGAACCCGATCGCGGAGTTCGCGACCGGGAGGTCCCGGTCGGCCACCAACGCGGGAACCGCTGCTCGGGAGGCGGGCATGAACACCTGCCCGATGATCGCGCGCGCCGCGACCAGCGCCAGCAGGATCGGCAGTGCGGGCAGCCACAGCGCGATCACGAGCATGATGAGCGCCTGGCCGATCTCGCAGAGAATCATGACGCGTCTGCGGTCGAAACGGTCGCTGATGGCGCCCGTGAACGTGCCGAGCAGGGATGGCGCGAAGTCCCCGGCGAGCAGGAGCAGTGCGATCGCCAGCCCCTGCCCGGCCGTGTCCGCGACATGGAGCATCAGCGCGACCAGGCTCAGGGAATCACCGGTACCGCAGACGCACCGTGCCGCGAACAATCCACGCAGCGGGCGGTTCGTGCCCAGCAGTCGCGATACTCCGTTGTTTTCCTGGCCGGTGTCGAAGGTGGCCTGGCCCGGCTGCCGTGGTTGTCGTGTGGCGGCGCCTGCGTCTGTCACTTCGCCTCGCCCCGACCTGGCATCGGCGCAATGTAGCTGGCGCGTGCCGTTGGGCGCGACCGATTTTTCGAGGAACACGATGCGATCGGGATCCGGAAGGATCGCCGGGCGCTCAGCCTGCTGATCGCCACCTCGATGGCCCCGGCGCGTGCTCGGTATGGCTGGTCACCACGCCGTGGCGAGCCAGACCGTGATGGCGGCCAGGACGATCAGCGTGCCGTTGAGGGCGGTGTCACCGGCCTCGCCGCGCGAGAGATGCAGGCCTGCGGCCAGGCCCTGCAGAACGACGAGGCCGATCGCGGCGGCCAGCGCGAGCACGGTCGCGATGCCGGTTGCCGGTGGCAGCACGAGACCGGCGGCGCCGAGGACCTCGACAACGCCGATGCCGCGCACCAGCCACATCGGGGTCGCGTCGACCCAGCCCATCATCGGCGCGAGCTGCTGCTTGCTCTGCAGCAGCTTCTTTCCTCCCGCGTACAGGTAGAAGACGCACAGCGGCGCGGCGATGATCCAGTACGCGATCTTCACGGTGGCTCCCGATGGTTATGGTTTGTAACCGACCCCATGATGGGTGACTATGGAGACCGCTACAAAAGGAACATCGGTGTTAGCAACTAACAGGGATGGCAGTCGTGTCGCGCTACGAGAAGGTCTGCCTCATCCGCGCGGACGGTGGCCGCGCCATCCGTCGGATCCTCGATCGGATCGGCGACAAGTGGGCGCTCCTGGTCATTGCGACGCTCCACGAGCAGCGCATGCGATTCACTCACCTGCAGCAGCGGGTGCCCGGAATCTCGCAGCGGATGCTGTCTTTGACGCTGCGTAATCTGGAGCGTGATGGCCTCGTTTCCCGCACCAGTTATCCGGAGGTCCCACCACGGGTGGAGTACGAGCTCACCCCGATGGGCCGCACACTGATCGAGCCGGCTGTGGCGCTGGCGGAGTGGGCCGTCGAGCACGACCCGGACATCGGGCGCAGCCAGCGGCAGTACGACAGCCGCCAGACCTGACCGCGTTCGGGCAAGGTCAGAATCCTGAGGTTGTTTCGGCCTTCGAGGTGAGCACCGCGCGGGCCTGCTCGGCGGCGCGGACGATGCTCTCGCCGACGAAGTCGAGGAAGCGGGCGATGTTCTCGAGGCGGGCGGCGGCCGGGGTGTCGGGGCCGAGGACGCCGACACCCCGGCGTGCTGTCTCAGCGAGCTGGGCGTTGGACCGTGCGCTGGTGATCGCCGACTGGTACCAGAGCTCGTCGTCGACGGCGTAGCGCTCGCGGCGGCGTTCGTCGCGTTCCCGGCGGACGAGGTTCTGGCCTTCGAGGAACGTGATCGCCTTGGAGATGGACGCCGGGCTGACCTGGAGGCGCCGGACGAGCTCGGACGCGGTGAGACTGGCGGCGTCGGTGGTCAGGAGGCAGGTCAGCACCCGGGACGTCATTCTGGGCAGGCCGGACTGCATGAGCAGGGCCGTGAACATCTCCTCGTACTCGCGCACGGCCTCGGCGTCGCGCCCGTGCGCCGGCGGGAGCGCTCGCGGCGCTGGGGGAGCGGCCTGCCGGCGGTGGTGGGCGCGGCGTTCGGTGGCGCGATGGGCGAGGTCGGCGCGGTAGGCGGTGGGGCCGCCGTTGCGCATCACCTCCCGTGTGATCGTCGAGGTCGGACGGTCGAGGCGCCGGCCGATCTCCGCGTAGGCGAGGCTTTCGGTCAGCCCCAGCGCGATCTGCTGGCGTTCCTGCAGGGTGAGCCTGCCTCCCGGCATCGTGACCTCCGGCCCGCTCGTCGAGGCCTTCAGGGTAGCGTTCATCCTCATCTCATTGCAACGATCGTGAGATCGACGTTGCATTAATTCGATTCTTGTTGCAACGGTTTCAGTGCTGTGACCTGCACAGATACACGTTTCGGCGCAACGAACTGGTTGCAGGTTTTTCGAACGCAACGTAGCTTTCCGATTGTCAGAAAAGACCTGCAGTAGGAGAGCGCGATGCAGAGCTTCGACACCCCCGCCCCGATCTCAGCCGTCCTCGACGTCCCCGCAGGGCGCCTGCAGCTCATCGCCGCCGACCGGGCCGACACCACGGTCGAGGTCCGGCCCGCCGACGCCTCGAAGGGCCGCGACGTCAGGGCGGCGGAACAGACCGAGGTCGAATACGCCGACGGCGTCCTGAGGATCGTGTCCTCCGCGAGGAAGCATGCCCTTGCAAGCCCCGGCTCGGTCGAGGTGACGATCCAGCTGCCCGCCGGTTCCCGCGTCGAGGCGAAGGCGGCCAGCGCGGAGTTCCGGGGCGTCGGACGGCTCGGCGACGTCGCGTTCGACGGCTCGCACGGCGCGATCAGGATTGACGAGGTCGCGAGCATCCGGGTCGCCACCGCCGCCGGCGACGTCTCGATCGGTCGCCTGGGCGGCCCCGCCGAGATCAGCACCGGAAAGGGCGACATCCGGGTCACGGAGGCCAGGCGCGGCACGGTCGTTCTGCGCACGCAGGCCGGCGACGTGTCGGTCGGCGCTGCCCGTGGCGTTTCAGCCTGCCTGGACGCCGGTACCACCCTCGGCCGGATCCGCAACGCGCTCCAGAACACCGCTGGCGTGCCCGACCTGAGCATCCACGCGACCACCGCCCAGGGCGACATCGCCGCCCACAGCCTCTGAAGGCCTGTCCTCCGACGGCGGACGAGCGAGCGGACGAGCAGGCGGCGCAGTCGGCGGTTCTTCCTCCACCCGGTGATCGGTACCGTCGACGCCTTCGTCGCGGCGGCCGTGGACGCCGGCGTGCGCTACGCGGTGCTGCTGTCCTCGCCGGCGGCCTACGAGGTCGGGGAGTTCGACCGGCCCATCGGCCAGATCCACCGCGCGGTCGAGCGGGCTGTGCCCGACTCGGGTCTCGCGCACACGGTGCTGTACCCGAGCTGGCTTGCGACCAACACCCGCCGCGACTGGGCGGGTCAGATCCGGGCCGGCGGACGGGTCGCCATCGCGTTCGCGGACGCTCCCGTCACGCCGATCCATCCCGACGACATCGCCGAGGTCGCCGCCCATCTGCTCACCCACGAGACCTTCCGCTCCCGGATGCAGATCCTCAGCGGGCCGCAGTCGATGCGCATGCGTGACGCCGTCGCGCTCATCGGCGACGTGCTCGGCGCCGACGTCACCGTCGACGACGTGACCCGGGAGCAGGCGCTGGATCTCGACCAGGGTCGGATTCCCCGTCCAGTTCTGGAAAGCCTGCTCGATGTGGCCGCGGCGACCATCGGCCAGACCGCCCCCGTCAACAACACGGTCGAGCGGATCACCGGTCACCCCGCGCGGACGCTGCGCTCCTGGCTCGAAGCCCACCGGCACGACTTCCAGAACGGCTGACCGACTACGCCGGGGCAGGTACCTGGCAGGCGTCGGCGAAGGCCGGATAGCCCTCGCTGCCCGTGCGCTCGGCCGCATCGATGTAGTTGACGAGTGCGGCCCGGGACCGGGCGAGCCTGTCCATCTGATCGTTCAGGCGCCGCAGCCGCGACCGCATCGCGTCGAGCAGCTCGGGACATCCTGGCAGCTCCGGGGCCTCGCCGACGGCACAGGGCAGCAGGTAGGCGATGTCGTCGGACGAAAGGCCGGCATCGAGCAGGTGCCGGATCTGGCTGACCCGCAGCACGGCGTCCTCGTCGTATTCGCGGTAGCCGTTCGCGCGGCGGCCTGCCTCCAACAGGCCCTGGGCTTCGTAGTAGCGCAGCTGATGGGCGTTGACGCCCGTCCGACGACTCAGTTCCCCGATCCGCATCGAACCTCGCTACTCGACTCGTGCTTGACCTTCAGGCCGGTATCAACGTTGACGATGCTGCCATGAGTGACAACACCGACACACCCGTGACAGTGATCGGCCTTGGACTGATGGGCCAGGCGCTCGCCGGAGCCTTCCTGAAGGCCGGTCATCCCACGACCGTCTGGAACCGCACGGCCTCGAAGGCCGACCGGCTGGTGGCCGGCGGGGCGCGGCTGGCGCCCACCATCGGCGACGCGCTCGCGGCGGGCCCCCTGGCGATCATCTGCATCACCGACTACCACGCCGTGCGTGAACTGCTCGACGCGGACGGCGCCGAGCTGGGTGGAGTGACGCTGATCAACCTCACCTCGGGCACTTCGGCCCAGGCCAGGGCGGCCGCCGAGTGGGCTGAGCAGCGCGGCGCGCGTTACCTGGACGGCGCCATCATGGCCCTGCCCGCGGCGATCGGCACCGTCGAGGCGGTGATCCTGCACAGCGGGTCGCGGTCGGACTTCGACGCACACGCGCCGACACTCGGTGCCCTCGGCACGGTCACCTACCTCGGCCCTGACCACGGGCTGGCGTCCCTGTACGACGTGGCTGGTCTGGCCATGATGTGGAGCGTCCTGAACGCCTGGCTCCTGGGCACCGCCCTGGTCAGGACCGCCGGTGTCGACGCGGCGACCTTCGCGCCGTTCGCGCGGCAGATCGCCGCCGGTGTGGCCGAATGGCTGCCCGGACACGCCGAGCAGATCGACGCGGGCGCCTTCCCGGCCGAGGCGTCGGCCCTGGAGACCGACGCGCGGGCGATGGCACATCTGGTCGAGGAGAGCGAGGCGGTGGGGGTCAACGCCGAACTACCCAGGCTGATCAAGGCGATGGCCGACCGCTCGATCGCCGCCGGGCACGGCAAGGAGCAGTATCCCGTGCTGATCGAGGAGTTCAGCAGGCAGCGCGGCGACTGACCGCGAGGCAACGCAACCGCGTCGGCCGTCGGGAAGGTGGTGGCCCCTGCGGCTACCACCTTCAGCCCGCCTTCCTGACCGTCCGGGTGCGCCGGTCGAGCGGAGTGCGGTCGAGCGGAGTGCAATAGTCGCGATGTGACACAGGGGAAGCACATCGACTCGCTGACGACCGAGCGGCTGCTCCTGCGGCAGTGGCAGCCGGCCGACGAGGCGGCCATGGCGGAGATCAACCAGGATCCCGAGGTCGCACGGCACCTCAACCGCCCCGTTGACGGCGCCGCCGGGGCCGCGTTCTACGGCCAGATGTGCTGGCACTGGGAGGAGCACGGATACGGGCCGTGGGTACTGGAGTCACGCGAGCCCGACCGTCTCGGGGAGTTCCTGGGTTTCGCCGGCCTGGCGCACGTCCCGCCCTTTCTGGCGGAGGCGGGCCCGGACCCCGAGCTGGGCTGGCGGCTGAAGCGGTCGGCGTGGGGGCGGGGGCTCGCCACCGAGGCCGCTGTGGCAGCCCGTGACGATGCGTTCCGGCGCCTCGGACTGTCGGAGATGATCTCGATCATCCATCCGGAGAACGTTCGTTCGCAGCGGGTTGCCACCAAGCTTGGAATGCGGGTAGCACGGCGGATCGACAATCCCGCCATCGGCAGGCGGGTCGACGTCTGGTCTGTTGCGTCGGGGCCCGTGGATGTCGGGCGTCACCGCGTCACCTGAGCGCGACCGAAGGATGACGGCCTATGTGATCAGTTCGATGGCGCAGCGGGGGCCAGCCGCGGCGGCGTACTTGGCGTCGCAGGTGAGAAGGACGGCATCGATCTGTTCAGCCAGTGCGACATAGCCGGCGTCGTAAGCGGTCATGTTCTGTCGAAGTTCCCAGACGCGTTGGGCGGTCGGCCCGCTGAGCGGTTCGCGACGGATCGGTAGCCGGATCAGGCTGGCGATGAGATTCGGGGCGTGCTCGGCGAGACGGCTCGTGCGCCTGGCCAGGCCGCGGAGCGCCGAGATGACCTCGATGTCCAGGTGGGCCGGGGCGTAGGAGGCATCGCCGCCGGTCAGACGATCTCTCGCGGCCTTGCGTCGAGGGCTGTCGTCCCCGGCGAGCAGATCGACGATCACGGACGCGTCAACGACGATCAGTCCCACCGTGCCTCTTCCGTATCGCGGACCGTACGGACAGCGGCGACCGCGTCGTCCGTGGTGAGCCCTGTGGAGACACGAGCGCTGTCGATGTCGGCGAGCACCTCGTCCATGGTCGGGGTGGTGGCCTCGCGGCTGAGTACGTCGAGCAGGTAGGCGTTCAGAGACTGCCGGCGCGCTTTGGCCCGTGCGGTCAGAGTGACACGTACACGAGCTGGCAGTGCCCGGATGGTGAGGTTGGTGGTGATCTCCTCAGCCTCGTTCATGACGTCATTCTAACGTCAAAATCACGTCTCGGTGACGCTGAAATGACGATCATGATGGCCCCTCGCCTGGCGCCCTGTCAGGGCTGGGCCTCCCTGCTCCAGGCGGCGAGGCCGGCGCGGAAGCCCGCCCGTTCCTCCTCGGACAGCGTGGCCAGGGCGCGCAGCAGCGGCGCCGAGCGGGTTGCGAGGAAGGCCTCGACCGCAGGTCGGTATTCCTCCCGTAGCGAGACCAGCGTGCGGCGCCGGTTGGCCGGGTCCTCCGCGCGCTCGACCAGGCCGGCCTCTCCCAGGCTGCCGACGAGCTCACTCGCGGTGGACAGCGACACGCCCAGCCGGGCAGCCAGCTCGGTGACGCTGAACTGCTGGCCGCCGACCAGCTGGGGCAGGACCGCGCCGTGCCGCGCGGTCAGCCGGTGCGTGTCGAAGGTGCGCCGCAGCTGTGGCGGCATCTCCCCGCGGGCGCGCTGGAAGTAGGCCGCCAGCAGCGGCACATGCAGGAGCACGTCTCGCTCCTGCGCCGTCCACGGCCGCGGCTGATCTGCCGCCGGCACCTGCGTGCCGTCAGGGGCTCTTCGGTCGGGTCGCACGTTACGATGGTAGAAGCTTTGGATATCCGAACCATTTGGCGATGCGACATAACGGCAGGGCGACGCCTTCAGGCGGAGTCGTCCGCGTGAGGACGTGAAGACATGGTTTCGGTGAGTTATGGCGACGTGATGGCAGACGCCCTCGACCGCCTCGACGATCTCGGCTACGAGCGTGCCGGCAAGGCCGATCTGGCCAACCACGGGCCGATGGGGGCCGAGGTACTGGCCGTCCTCGGCCACGGGGCCGCGATCCCGGGCTGGGTACGCGCCTACCGCGACCTCCTGCCCCACCACGAGCGGTCCGCGCGCCGCGATGACCTGGATCCGACCGACGAGTCCTCCTGGCGGCCCGCGCTCGGCGCCATCGACCGGGCCGGGGACTGGGAGTACCTGTTCGAACGGGAGCTGGCCCAGGAGCCCTGGCGGGACGTGCTGGTCCGCTGGTGGCCACGGCTGCTGCCCGGCCTGCTGTCCCGGCTGACCCACGGGCTCATCCGCACCGCGCACGCCGTCCGGGGCGTTGCCGCCGCCGAGGGCGTGCCGGGCCCGCAGCAGCTGACCGAACTGGCCCGCGGGCTCGCCTACTGGGCCGCACGCTTCACCCCGCTGCCCGGCAGCCCCCGGTTCGACGGACGCCTCGCCGTGGCCGCGGCCGTGGCCACGGTGCCCCGGGCGCCGATCGAACCGGGCCTTTCGGCGGGCGAGCTCCTACAGGGGCGCCTGCGCCGGCTCGACGGGCAGCCCGGCTACCACGATGCCCTCACCGCGCTGCGCGCCGAGCAGGCCCAGGCGCTGCTCAGCGACCTGACCGCCCAGTTCGCGGGCCTGTGCCTGGTCCACACCGACCTGTCGCCGGTGCCCCTGATCCACGCCGTCACCGCCCCGGCGGCCATGCGGCTCGTCCTGCCGTACCTGCCGGCTGAGCTGCACGAGCCTTCCGTCGCCACCATGTGGCAGACCGAGGCCGCGCTGCTGATGGTGTTCACCGGTGACGACCGCGGGGAAGGCGAGGCTCACGCGCGGGCGTGGGCCGTCGACGTTCCCGGGCACGAGGAGCTGATCCACCAGGCCGTCGAGCACGGCGACGAGCACGTGCTGAAGTTCACCGAGGCCTGCCTGCGTGAACATGCGCTGCGGCCCGATCCGCGCTACCTGGCGGCCGCGACGGTCGTCCGCGACCGGATAGCCCGATACCCGGCGCGTGCCACGATCTGACGAGGTACGCGTGTACGTCTACGTGTCCTGACCGATGGCGCGACGGCCGCCACCCTCAGGGTGCGACGCCCTGCTGGGCGACGGATGCGTCCCGCTGGCCGTTCTGGGGCGTCGGCCGCGGTGTGGGTGACAGCCGTGCGGCGAGGTTGCGGGCGGTGATCCCGGCCCGTGTCCTCGGGGCGAGCAGGGCGGCGGAAAGCCTCAGGCGGCGTTGTCTCGGCTCGACCAGGGCGCTGTGCGCATTCTGGTAGCGGCGTAGCGCGGCGGTGTGGTCCGCCGGGCTGGCGGCGAGTTCGCTGGCCAGTGTGTGCGCGCCGGCTATGGCCAGGCTGGAGCCGTCGCCGAGGAGGGACAGGCAGGAGGCGGCGTCGCCGAGCAGCGCGACGCGGCCGTGGGACCAGGTCGGTAGACGGACCTGGCTCACGGAGTCGAAGTACAGGTCTTCGGTCTCCTGAAGCCGGCCGAGCAGCTGCGGAACGCGCCAGCCGACGCCCGCGTAGGCCTCGGTGACCAGCCGCCGGTGCTGGTGGACGTCGCGGTGGTCGAAGTCGGCGCGGGCCGGCCCGCGGAAGATGAAGGCGACCAGGGCGCGTCCCCGGTTCGGGTGGATGGAGACCAGCCGCCCCGGGGTGTTGTGGATCAGCACCTCCCGCGAGTCGTCAGCCGGTGCGCCGAGCGGCATGGTCGCGACGTAGAGGCCGGCGTGCCGGACGAACTCGTCTTCCGGGCCGAACACGAGATGCCGCACGGTGGAGTGCAGGCCGTCCGCGCCGATGACCAGATCGAAGCGGCGCGGGGCGGCCCGCGCGAAGGTGACGTCGACGCCGTGCTCGTCCTGCGCCAGGGCGGTGATCGTGTCGTCGAAGAGGAACTCCGCCTCCTCCCGGGCGGCCGCGACGAGGACGGCGGCGAGCTCGTTACGCGGAATCTCGATCTCGCCGCGGCCGGCTGCGCTGTTGCTGGGCATGGCGACCCGGGTGATCGGGCGGCCTGAGGCCGCCAGCAGCCGCAGCGCCGTGGTCTCGGTCGCGGCTGCGCGCAGGGACGGCCGCAGGCCCATCGCGTCGACCACGGGCAGCGCGGGCCCGCGTATGTCGACCGGGCTGCCGCTGGAGCGCAGCCCTTCGGATCGCTCGACGACGGTCGGCCGGAACCCCTGCCGGGCCAGCCAGTAGGCGAGGGTCGGCCCGCGCTGACCGGGGCGTTCGTCGGCGCCATCGCCGGCGCGCTGGCGGTGGTGCTCGACGGCTCCGAGCACCGCGACGACCCTGCCGCCCTGCACGCGGCCATCCGCGCCGCCACCGAAGTTGCCCTCGCCCCCTGGCTACGCGACCTGCCGTCCTGACCCCGGCCCGTCGTCGGCCGTCGGCCGTCGGCTGTCGGTCGACGGTCAGCGGTCAGCGGTCGTCGGCCGTTGCAGGAGGCGGGCCGCGCTGTCAGGTCGTGGTCTGGCCGTCGATCGTTTCGCGGAGGATGTCGGCGTGGCCGGCGTGCTGGGTGGTCTCGGCGATGATGTGGATCAGTACCCGGCGGACGCTGTGCCGGCCACCCGGCTCGTGCCAGGGTGCCTCCGGCAGCGGCTGCGTCGCCGACAGGTCGGGGATGGCCGCGACGATCTCGTCGGTCCGGGCGGCGACCTCGCGGTAGCGGGCGACGATCCCGGCGATCGTGTCACCCGGCTGCATCTGGAAAACGTTCTGGCGCTCGACGGCCCAGGCTGGATACTCCCGCGCGGTGCCGGTCATGAACTCCTCCCAGGTGACGCCGTCGGGGAGCGCGTAGTCCATCGCCGAGGGCCCCTCGAGGACGAACCGCATCCAGCCTTCCTCGCCGGAGGTGACATGCTTGATCAGCCCGCCCAGGCACAGGGCGCTGGCCGTCGGGCGTTCGCCGGCCTGCTCGTCACTGAGGCCGCGGGTGGTGTTGATCAGGCTGGCTCGGGCCACGGCGAGCTCGGCGAGCAGGTCGGCCCGCTCCGCGTCGAGGGCTACGGAGTGCGTGGTCGTGGTCATGGTCGTCGTCGTGGACGTCATCGTGATCGGCCCCTTCCAGGTCGTTGCCGTTGTCGGCTGTGACCACCACGGTCGTCCGGGAAGCGGTCAGGTTCTGGCCTCTTCTTCGGGCAATCTCATGGACATGCCGACGACGTCAGCGCGCCTGCTCGCCCTGCTCTCGCTGCTGCAGGCACGCCGGGACTGGCCGGGGGCACTGCTCGCCGCGCGGCTCGAGGTCAGCCCGCGCACGGTTCGCCGCGACGTCGACCGCCTCCGTGAACTGGGCTATCCGATCCGGGCCACCAAGGGCCCCGACGGCGGATACCGGCTCGATGCCGGGGCGGAGCTGCCGCCGCTGCTGTTCGACGACGAGCAGGCCGTCGCCCTGGCCGTCGCGCTCCAGCTCGCTGTCACGTCCGGCGCCGGTATCGGGGAGGCGGCGGCCCGCGCGCTGAGCACCGTCCGGCAGGTCCTGCCGGCGCGGCTGCGCCATCAGGTCGACGCGCTGCGGGTCACCGCGGTCGAACGCCGCGGCGGACCGTCCAACCCGCGGGTCGAGCCGGCCGTTCTGGTGACGCTCGGGGCCGCCGTCCACGCCCGGGAGGAGCTGCGCTTCGACTACGCCGTCCCGTCGCGGTCCGCGCCCGCCGACGTCCCCCCGCCGCGTCGGGTGCAGCCCCATCACCTCGTCACCTGGGGCGGACGCTGGTACCTCGTCGCCTGGGACCTGGACCGCGACGACTGGCGCACCTTCCGCGCCGACCGGATCACTCCGCGTCCCCCGGCCGGCCCGCGGTTCACACCCCGCGAGCTGCCCGGCGGGGACGTGGCCGCCTTCGTCGCCCAGCGTTTCCAGGGCTCCGCCGGCCCGGACCGCTGGCCATGCCGCGGGGAGATGATCATCGAGCTGCCCGCCGCCTTCGTGTCCCGGTTCTCCCAGGACGGGATCGTCGAGGAGCTCGGCCCGGACCGCTGCCGGCTCGTCGCCGGCTCCTGGTCATGGCCCAGCCTGGCCGCCACCGTCGGCCGGTTCGACGCTGACATCGAGGTCCTCGGGCCGCCCGAGCTCGCGGACGCCTTCGCCATGTTGGCCCGCCGCTACGCCCGCGCCGCCGCCGGGCAGCGCGGCGGGGCGTCGACGCCCGGGCGGATCGGCCCGACGGGAAGCTCCGCTGCCAGAGGCTCCGCTGCGAGAGGCTCTGCTGCCAGCAGACAGCCTCTGCTGCCGGCAGAGGCTGCTCCCGATGGCCTCGCCGACAACCTAGGTTCGCCTCCATGACTGGGAAGGACAGCACGAAGGACGGCGCGATTGTCACCGGCTGGGCGGCTGACGTGCCGTTCACGGCACTGCCTCCGGCCGGAGGCGCCGACGAACCGGCTCCGTTGCTGGTGACCTGGCACATGATGGACGCGCCACGCTCGGACGCCGCGTTCGCCGCGGCACTTCCGCTGACGGATGTGCCCGCCTGGCGGGTGCATTTCGGAATGCCGCTGGTGGGCCGGCGCCCGGTGGACGGAGCCTATGAGGCGGCGGTGGCCGACCCGATGCTGGGATATGTCGACCCGGTGGTCCGGCAGGCCACCGACGAGTTTCCGGCGGCGCTCGACGCGTTGCGTGCGCAGCTCCCGCTGTGCGGCGGGCCGATCGGTGTCGTGGGCGGCTCACTCGGCGGCACCGTCGCGTTGAACATTCTCGCCCGTCTGCCGGTCCAGGTCTCGGCAGTGGTGCTGATAAATCCCGCAGTCCGGGCTCGGACCGCAGTGGACGTCTTCACCTCGTCGACCGGCACATCCTGCTTCTGGCACGAACAGGAGCAGGAGGCTGCCGCGCACCTTGACTTCGTGACACACGCAGCGCTCATCAGCGGCCGGAAACCACAGCCAGCCGTGCTCGTGGTCAGCGGTGAACTCGACTACCCGGCAAGCCGTGCCGACGCCCTCGATATGGTGGTGGCGCTCCAGGCCGCGTATCCGGATGCCGACCGGGTCAGGCTGAGCACAGTCGCCGGTCTGGAGCATCCCCTCGCCGAACGCCCGGGCCTGGAACCGGCGCCGCAGACTCCGCTCGCCAGGGTCGTCGACCGTATGGCCACCGAGTGGTTCCAGACGCACCTCAGCAGGGCGGGATGAGGGGGACGACGGCGACATCGTCACCTCGGCTGGTGTCAGCGCGGGCATCGACATGGCTTTGCACCTCGTGGCGCGCCTGCACGGCACCGAACGGGCGATACAGGTGCGACGCGGCATTCAGCACGATCCGCGGCCAGGGACTTCGGCGTTCGGTCGACCTGTGAACGCCATTCCGGTGAACTGTCAGGACGACGCCGATCGGGCGTCATAGTCACGGCGGGAAATCTCGACCCCGTCGAGGTTGGCGTTCGCCCATTCGGCGAGATGTGCGAACAGCGGGGCGAGACTGAGCCCGAGGTCGCTGATCTCGTACTCGACCCGAGGGGGGACCTCGGGGTGATATGTGCGGATGACCATCCCGTCGCGCTCAAGCTGGCGGAGCCGCTGGGTCAGTACCTTCGGCGTGATCGAGGTTATGCGCCGTTCCAGCTCGACGAATCGTTGCCGGCCATGCTGGTGGAGCGTCCAGAGGATCGGCGTGGTCCACCGGCTGAACACGATCTCCACCACCGGGCTGATGGCACAGGCGCTCTCGGGGTCGGTCGTGGAATCCGCCGACAGGGTCCTGAGCATCTGGTTCCCCTCTGGGTAGTCACTTTCTTCTAGGTACCTACTGTACCGGTGCTGTTAGCGTTCGACGTGCGGCTGATCGGCCGGGATGTTCGCGTCGCCTGGGGCGTGAACAATTCAACCAACCCCACCTTGGAGAATTACGTGATCGTGGTTATGGGGGCGACCGGCAACGTGGGTCGCACGCTCGTACAGGAACTCGTCGCCGCCGGTGAGAAGGTGACGGCCGTTTCCCGCGGCGTCTCCGCCGGGCACACAGTTGACGGGGTGCGATACGAGCGCGCGGATCTCGCGGTTCCGGAGAGCCTGCGGCCCGCGCTCGACGGCGCCACCGCGCTGTTCCTTCTGGTGTCCGGGGCCGGCGCGCACCTCAGCCCGCGGGACATCCTCGACGTCGCGACGGCCAGCGGAGTCACCCGAACCGTGCTGCTTTCCTCGCAGGCTGCCGGAACCCGACCGGAATCGCCGTCCCATGCGCCTCTGCGCGTTCTCGAGAACGTCGTCCGCGAGTCGGGCACGGACTGGACGATCCTGCGGCCGGGCGGGTTCGCCTCCAACACCTATGCGTGGGCTGAATCGGTTCGCCTGCACCGGACCGTCGCGGCACCGTTCGGTGACGTCGCTCTTCCGATCGTCGACCCGGACGATATCGCGGCGGTCGCCGCGGCCTGCCTGCGGGACGCCGACCACGCCGGTCGGACCTATGTGCTGACCGGTCCCGAACTCAGCACGCCCCGGCAGCGGGCCGAGGCGATCGGCGCCGTGCTTGACGAGCCGGTGCGTTTCATCGAGCAGAGCCGTGACGAGGCTCGTGGGCTGATGCTGGGGTTCATGCCCGAGCCTGTGGTCGAGGGCACTCTCGCCATCCTCGGCGACCCGACCCCGCAGGAACGGCGGGTGAGCCCTGACATCGAACTGGTTCTCGGCCGTGCGCCCCGCACCTTCGCCGACTGGATCGAGCGCCACGTCGCTGCCTTCAGATAAGCGGCGCGCGTCCAGCCGTGCCCCCCGGCCCACCCTGCCTGGTACCGAGTCATTCTCGACTCAGTCAGATTCGGGTGCGGTTAGATTCGGGTGCGATCCGACTCCGGATCTTTCCGGTACACCATGGGGGGAAAGCTGTGGGGATACGTGCTGCGCTCGGTCGGTTGGGGCGGCCCGGCCGAGCCAGACTGGGAGTCGCGCTGACGGCCGCCGCGCTGGTGGGGCCGCTGCTGACCGCAGGCACCGCCCAGGCGGCGGCACGGCCAGCTGGACGTTCGGAGTGGTCAACAACTTCAACCCGGCCGCGCCGGCGCCGACCGAAGGGTCGCTCACCTGGACGTGCTCCACGGCCAGCTTGAATCCGTGCCCGTCCGCAACGGCCGTGGAAACGCCGAACACTCTGGTGCTGACGTTCACCGTCAATGACTTCGCCGTCGACGAGTACAACATTCAGGTGATGTACGACCCCGGCCCCACCGCCAACTACCCGGCGGCTGTCGGCAGTCTCTATTTCGGCACCACCAACAGCGGCGGCTGACGGACGCGCCTATGCCCGGCGGGCCGCGATACCGGCCTGCCGGGCATAGGCATCAGGGCAGCCGTGCCTGACAGCGAGGGCGCCACGTTGCAGGTCGTCGTCCCAGCCTGCCTGGAAAGCTCCCTGGCGAACAGGACCAACCCACCTGCTCCACCGAAACCGGGGCGGTTCACTCACCGGGTCGTAGGAGTTCTTGCGGCGCCGAACCACCTGGCCAGCGCGACCTCGAGCATCTGCTGATCCTCGCCGACCCACGCGACGTGCCCGTCCGGCCGAAGCAGTACCGCCGGCACGTCCAGCTCTTCGCTGATGTCGACGACGTGGTCGACCCGGCCGGCCCAGCCGTCCACCGAAAGCCGCCCCGTCTGATCGAGCAGCAGCCCGCTGCCGGTGCGCATCAGCTCGAACAGGCGCCCATGCCTGAGCTGGACGTCGCGCAGTCGCCGTCCGAGCAGGGCGTGGCCCTCACCAAAGTCGTATCGGATGCCGATCGCCGTGATCTTCTCGATCAGGAAACGGTTGACGTCGTCGAAGTCCATCAGCTGCGCCACCAACCGCCGAACCGCCTGCGGCCCGGGTTCGTTGATCGTCAGCTGCATCTGTGCACGGGTGTTGGTCAGCACGTCGGCGGCCACCGGGTGCCGCTCGGACTCGTAGCTGTCGAGCAGGTCGTCCGCCGCCCATCCATTGATTTCCGCCGCCAGCTTCCAACCCAGATTGAACGAGTCCTGGATCCCGAGATTGAGCCCCTGCCCACCCATCGGCGGGTGGACATGCGCGGCGTCCCCGGCCAGAAACACCCGTCCGACCCGGTAGCGCTCGGCCTGGCGGGTCGCGTCGCCGAAGCGCGACAGCGAGCGGGGGGAGTGCACGCCGAAGTCGGTGCCGGCGTACCTGCGCAGCTGTCGCCTGAACTCCTCGAACGTCGGCGGTACCGAACGGTCTTCGGCCACGCCCTGCGCCGGCACGACCGCGCGGAATACCCCCGGCCTGCCCGACGGCCCGATCCCGAACCGCTTCTCGGTCCTGCGCACCTCGGTCATCACTGCAGCGATGTCGTCCGGGGACGCTGTCACCTCCATCTCGCCCAGCAGCGTGTCGATTCTCGACGGCTCGCCGGGGAATCCGACCCCGAGCAGTTTCCGAACCGTGCTGCGCCCGCCGTCGCAACCGACGGCAAACCGTGCCCGCAACGGCATTGCGGTCCCGTTTTCAAGGTGGACCGCCACGCCGTCGTCGTCCTGCTCCAGCCCGACCACTGAGCACCCGCGCCGGATCTCGGCTCCGACTTCGGCCGCGTGCTCGGCGAGCAGCCGGTCGGTGAGCGTCTGCGGAATGCCGAGCACGTATCCGTGCGCGGTGTCCAGCCCGGTGGGAGCGGGCTTTTCGATGCCCGCGAAGAATCCCCGGACGCCGCCGGGAATCATCGGGTACTGCGTGCCATTCTCGAGGAACCGCTCCAACAGCCCCCGCTGATCCAGCACCTCGATACTGCGCGCGTGCAGGCCGAGCGACCGCACGAACGGCGGTGGCTCGGCATCCTTCTCCAGCACCAGCACCTTGACGCCCTGCAGACGGAGTTCGCTCGCCAGCATCATTCCGGTCGGCCCACCGCCGACGATAATCACATCGAACATGTATACCCCATCGCGTGCCGACTCCTGCGCTCGACCGAGGATTATGCACCATGCGCGGGGTCTTGCCGCAAGCCACTGGGGGTGAGATAAAATAAAGGAGTTAAGGAGTTCCTCTCCGCGCTATGACGTTCCGGACGGGGCGGGCGGTGGCTGGGGAGGGGCCGGCGATCTCGTGGCCAGCTCGGCTTCGATGCCGGGCAGCCAGAACGCCACTTCGAGGGTTTTGAGGGCAGCCCAGCGGGACAGTTCATGCCCGGCCCGCGTCGCGCCGACGAATCCCGCGAGGAAAGCCGCGACGGCGAACGCCGCGAAACCCCGTTCGTGGCTGGCGACCAGCTCGACCACGGCGACGCCCGCTGACAGGAGCATGGCAATCCCGGCGTTTCGCAACGCTATTCCGCTGGCTCGCAGCCGGCTTATTTCCACCGCCGAGTCGGGCGCTTTGACCTCGATGGCCGCGAAGACGAGCGCCTGGTCGACCCGGACGAACGCCATCGACCGGGCGCCGGGAAAGCGGTCGAGAAACTCCGCGCGAGCATCGCGCCCTTGGCCCAGCCACTGCGGCATCCGCCGCCCCAGGAACCGGCGCGGGGCGTATGTCAGATGGCCGAGCAGGTAGCTGGCGATGATCCCGCCCGCGATCAGCACGGTGGAGTTGAGGTCGCCGACCTGCCCGAGATCGATCCACGACGCCCGGTCCAGGACGTACAGCAGCAGCACCAGGTACAGCGAGCCGGGAACGGAGTAGGCGAAGATATCGAAGACGCCGAGGCTTAGATTCACGCTCTCCTCTGTCCGGTCGGTCGCGTCCCACCCGGCTCGGGCAGAGCCGCGGTGCGCGCGTGGTCGTTGACAGCGCGCACCGCGCGGTGCCGTCGACTTTCCATGAGTGATTCTGGCCCACAGCATTCAGCCTGGACCGCGCAGAGGGAGATCGTCTGAGTCCCCTTTCGTTCCGGCGGCGCCTGTCCATCCTTTCCGGTGGACAGCCGGGATGCACGCGGTCGACCTGGCGACCTCGGCGAGCTGTGGGGCGGGTGGGCGCCAACCTGCGGAAGTGCCTGCTCAGAGCCGGCGAGGCCGGTGGTGCCACCAGCAGTGGATGCTGGCGCGCCCGGCCGATGGAGTCAGCTCGCCGGAGCTGACGGTGGCCGCAGTCGAGGCGTCGGCCAGACGCGAGCGGGGACCAGCCCCAGGAAGTCCATCCGGCGACCCGTCCGATGATCATTTTTTCATGGAAATCGCGGGCGGATAGCTACCCGACGGGTTTGTGCGGATGCGGAAACGCGCTTTTCGACTCGACTCTCTCGTAAGGGTACCGGCACTGTCGTCCTACTCGTCGAAAGCCGTCTGATATACACGGAATTCTCGCGTGTAATGGGGGTGTTGGCGGTGGCGGAGCCTGTGACCGGCGGTAGCCTGAAGGTCTTGTTTCTGTGTGAACAGTACCCGCCGATCGTATGGGACGGCGCCGGCATCTACACCGCTGTAATTGCAGGGGCGCTTGCCGCGCTCGGCCACGAGGTGCATGTTCTGTGCGCGCAGGGACACCGGATCGTGGACGAGATTCACGACGGGGTGCGGGTTCACCGCCGTCCGCTACTGCGTGTTCCCGTCACGCGCATGCTGGGCCGTTACGGCCGGGTGATCGCGGGCCGTCACCACCCTCGGGACTCGCTGAGCCTGCGCGCGAGCCTCGCCGCGTCCTACGCGTTCTGGCTGCGCCGGCTGGGTCTGCGGCCCGACGTCATCGAGACTCAGGACGGCGACAGCCGCGGGCTGATCCGCATCCTGGGCCACCGCCATCCGCTGGTGATCCACCTGCACTGCCCGACGATGCTGCCGCCCCGACTGTCGGGCGAGAAGCTGTCCTGGAAGGGACGGGTCGCCGATCGCGTCGACCGGGCCGTCGTGGCGTGGGCCGACGCCGTCACGGCCCCGTCGGAGCTGATGGTCACCACGCTGCGGGAGTTCGGCTGGCTCACGGACCGGCCGGTGGAGGTCATCCCGAATCCCTTCGACGCGACCTGCTGGCGCTCGGTCGCTCCGCCGCGGGAAACCGAACCGGTCATCGCCGTCGTCGGGCGCATCGAACGGGAGAAGGGCGTCAACATCCTGCTCGACGCCGTCGCCAAGCTGCGCGCGGACGGTCTGGAGGCTCAGATCGTGCTCGCCGGAACGTCCGCCGGGTTGATCGGTGGTATCCCGACCCGTGCATGGCTGGCCCGCCGGGCCGAGCAGCTCGACGTACCGTGCACGTTCACCGGACACGTCCCGCTCTCCGACCTGGCCGAGATCTATGGCAGGGCACGGGTCGTCGCGGTTCCGAGCCGCTTCGAGAGCATGTCCATGGCTGCGATCGAGGCGATGGCCAGCGGTCGCCCGGTCGTCGCCACCGCCCGGACCGGGATCGCCCCCTATCTGGAACGTCACGGCGCGGGCGCGGTCGTGCCGCCGGACGACCCCGAGGCACTGGCCGCCGCGCTGCGTCCGCTGCTCGTCGATCCGGAACTCGCCGTGACGGTGGGTGCCCGCGGCCGCGCGGCGGTGGCCGACTTCGAGCCGCGAGCCGTCGCGATGCGCCGCGAACGGGTCTATCGCCGGGCCATCTCCCGTTTCGAGATCCGCCGCGGAACAAGCCCGTGAAGGCCGCGACAAGCCCGCGACAAGCCCGCGATGAGTCCGCTCACCGGCGGAGATGTGAACGGCCCGCCGCCCGCGCCGAGTCTCCGGCGGGTCAGGCCAGATGGTCGAGGGCGCCGACTTCCAGGTAGATCTCGACGGGGGAGCGGGTGCTGGCCGCAA
Organism: Parafrankia irregularis; assembly: GCF_001536285.1. Lineage (NCBI taxonomy): Bacteria > Bacillati > Actinomycetota > Actinomycetes > Frankiales > Frankiaceae > Parafrankia > Parafrankia irregularis. The sequence continues at coordinate 108,202 of NZ_FAOZ01000024.1, forward strand.
GCAGGGAGGCAGGCAACGTGGGGGCGTTACCAGCCTCGTCCGGCGTCGTCTGGCTGACGTGCTCGGCGAGCGCGGCGAGCTGGCGCTCCCGATAGCCGCGAGCGTCGACCAGCAGCGGCCTGACCTCGCGAACCCGGTCAACGGGGTCGCCGAACACCCGCCGCGGTGACCAGCCCTCGGTGCCATAGCCCCGGGTCCAGGGCCAGTGGGTCCACAGCCACACCCCGTACTCCAGAACCTGACCGGTGTAGCCGGTCATGGCAGCGGCCCGGCGAGCGGCCGCGCCGCTGGCGTTGTGGTCGGGGTGCCCCTCGCAGGAGACCGGGATGAGCATCTGCTCCGGCTGGCATGCCTCCAGCAGTTCGGCGAGCCGCGCGCTCACCTCGTCGACCTGGTCGCAGACTCCGCCGTCGGGAAAATCCAGGAAGTGCAGCTGCTCCGCGTCGACGCCGAGCCGCCCGCCGGCCTGGCGGGCCTCCTCCCGCCTGATCGCCGCGAGCTCCGCAGGGCTGATACCCGAGCGAGGCGCCGCGGCGCCGTCACTCACCATGGCTATGTGCACCGGCCTGCCGGCGTCCCGCTTGCGCAGGATCGACACCCCGCAGCCGAGCGTCTCGTCATCGGGATGCGGGGCGACGACCAGGGCCGATGTCCGGGCCATCCGGACCGTGAGATCCAGACCGCGGCGTGCCCAGGCCCACCGGAAGCCGCGACGGAACGGCAGCAGCAACTCGTCCCGGCCCAGAAAGGTCGCCGCATCCGCCACGGCGTCACCCTACCCGCGACTTTCGCCCGTCAGCGGGAGCCGACGCACCAGGCGGACGGGACGCCGGGGACTGAGACGCCCGATCCAGGGCGTACAGCAGCAGCACCAGGTACGGCGAGCCGGTAACGGAGTAGGCGAAGACGCCGAAGACGCCGAAGCTGAGATTCACGCTCTCCTTTGTTGCTGGACCGGCGGGTGCCAGAAGGAACGAGTGGGACGACGGCGCTTCGCGGCTGGCGCACATCATTCATGCACTGAAAGATGATGCTGGTCGAAGAAGTCAAGAACGGTGTCGGTGGCCGGGAAAGTCCTACCGGCCTGGGAGTTTCCCCTGGCCGAGGGTCTGTCGCCGGCGGCGGCCGGGCCGCCGGGCCAGACGTGGGTGCCGCCGGCAACCGTGATGAAGACGATCTCACTGCCCTGCACGCAGCCCTGGTACCGCATCTGTTCCACGCCGTCGGCGACGCGAGTTCTGCCGGGCGCGGTGGCGCACCGGTAGCGCTCCACATAGGTCGCGATGGACGCCGCGCTGTTCTGGTACGGCACTGTCACGTCCGCGGTGCCGTTGACCGCCAGCGTCGCGGGTGCGGTGCCGTCCGGGCAGGACGGTGGTGCCACGCCGGCGACCATGGCCACGGCGGCGAAAGGGTACGGCGGCTTGCAGACAAGAAAGCCGGCGAAGGCGGATCCATTGGAATGGCCGGCGGCGTAGACGCGGTCGGGGTCGATGCACAGACGGGTGGTCAGGTCACCGAGCAGAGCTTGGATGAAGCCGAAGTCGTCGGCTCCACCCTGCTGGGCGAGAAAGTTCCACTTCGGTGGCGAGCCGGCCGACTGGGGGGTGACGACGATATACCCGCGTGCGGTGCCCGTCTGGGCAAGAGACGTGTTGGCTTCCTGTTCTTCCATGCTTCCACCGAATCCGTGGAAGCTGAACAGGAGTGGGTAGGCCATCTGGCCGTCATAACCGGCCGGGAGCCCGAGCAGGTAGGAACGGTCGGTGTCACCGACACGGAAGATCTGCTGCCCCGCCGCCGGTGCGGGTCGTGCTGGAGCGCACGCGCCGGGTGCCGCGCCGGGTGCCGCGACGGGGATCGAACGCGCGGTGTCGTCGCCGGGTCCGCAGGATGCGACGAGCAGGAGGGCGGCGAACCCGCGGACCGCGGCCGACCCCAGACGGAGCCGGCGTTCTCGGGTGCTGTGGCCCGGGCAACGGGCCGCGTTCCCCGTCGGCACCGGTCTTTCCCGGCCGCCGGATCGGAGCGACAGGAACGGGACGAAGGGCGCGGATCGACGCACGAGGAGGAGAATAGTCAACCGTAGTTGACTGTCAAGGATGGTTGCACGGTTACGCTGCCACGGTGGCTTCCTCCCCATCCGTCCCGCCGCCGTCCGGTGACGGCGGTGAGACCTCTGCCGACTGGGCGCTGGGGCTGGCGCTGGCCTCCGCGCACCAGGTGTGGCAGGCCAGGACGTCCACCGCGCTCGCTGAAGGTGGTTTCGGTGATCTACGGCTCCCTGACCTGCAGCTTCTGCGACTGGTCGAGGGCGGCGTCGCGACAGTGGGCGAGCTCGCCACCCTCTTCCAGGTGAGCAAGCAGGCCGTCAGCAAGGTTGTCGACAGCCTGGCCGGTCGCGGCTACCTCACCCGCTCCACCGACCCCGCCGACCGTCGACGAGCCCGCCTCACGCTGACTTCTCGTGCCCGGGACGCTGTTCGCGTAACCGGCCAGCGCCGCGAAGCCGACCAGCTCGCGCTGCGGGAGCAGCTTGGGGAGGTGGGCCTGCGCTCGCTGCGCGACGGACTCGCCGCTATCGTCGGCCTTGCTCCCGACCAGGAGGTCGTCATCGCGCTCGCGCGGCGGTTCGTCGAAGTGGACCGACTGCCTCCTGACTCCGGCCACCCGGCCAACTGACCACAGCTGACGGCGCGGGTGCGCTCCGGGATGCTGCGCTCCGTGTTCCCACTCGATCTGCCGCACACGCTCGGCGGGACGTCGCCGGTACGGTCGTCGAGGCCGGCGACGGGGTCCGCGCTCCGGCCGTCGGCGACCGGGTCATCGGCCTGCTGGACGGGGGCGCCGCGGCTGAACATGCCTCAGCCGTCGCCGATGCTCTGGCAGAAGGGTCGTCCCAGCTGAGCTGTCATACCTGAGCATGAGGTCCAGCGAGCCCTTCGGAGCGAGCGCCGTCGCCAGCTGAACGCATCGAGCATCCGCAACCAGTCGGCGGCACGCGGGTCGCGTCGGAGGGGACTCCGTTCGGCGATCCGGACCCGGGCTATGCCGGAAGTGACCGGCTGGCATCGGCCTTGCGCAGGACGACCTCGAGGCTGATGCCCTCGGCGCGGATCGTCGCGCCGCCGAACACGCTGGCCGTGGCCAGCTCCTCGAACCGGTCCGGCGTGTAGGCGCGGCGCCGCAGCCCGCGCAGCGTCCGTCTCGTCATGGCCCCGCTGATCCGGTTCAGGCGCATCGACGCCACCTCGCGGTTGATGTCGGTCGCCGTGGCGAGGTGGTTCATGTCCTCGATGACCGCCGTGCCGTCGGGGCGCAGGACGCGGTGGATCTCGTCGAGCGCCTTCCCGGGGCGGGTGAAGTTCTTGAACGCGGCCTGGCAGACGACCAGGTCGAAGCTGTCCGCCGGGAAGGGTATCTCGGCCGCATCGCCGTGCCGGACGTCGACGCGGACACCCGCCGCGGCGGCCTGCTCGGTGACGATGCCCACGAACGTCCGGCTGATGTCGAGCGCGCTCACCGGGCACCGGCCCAGGCGCGCGATCTCGATGGCCAGGAAGCCGGGCCCGGGGGCGAGCTCCAGAACGGCCGCACCGTCGGCCAGGCCTTCGGTGAGCGCGGCGGCCTGCTTCCGGTAGGCCTCACGCTGGGGCCCGGTCCCGCGCAGGCGCGTGTACCAGCGCGCGATCGGGCCCTCCATGGTCAGCCCGCCGAATCTCTCCCGTCGGCTGTCCTTCATCAGGTCGTCTCCTGTATCGGTCGGCCTGAGTTACCGGCGCGGGTCGGTGTTGGCGGTGTTGGCGGTGTTGGCGGAGGTGGCGGTGTTCGCGGAGGTGGCGGCTGTGGCGGCGGTCGAGAAGCTGGCGGCGGGATCGGCGACCGTCGGCTGGTGCCCGGCTCGCCGCGAGGCCCGCGCATCGGCCAGGAACTCGCGGGTGAACATCGCTGACAGGACGGCGGCCCCGCTTCGGCGGACCCGGATCTCTCCCCGGTCGACCCGTCCCGTGAGACGGATCGTCCGCCCCGCGAGCGCGTCGTGGCCACAGGCGTCCTTGACCCGGCCTCGATGGGTGAAGCGCAGACCCCACTGGTCGACGAGGGCGTCGTCGGGCACCAGCAGCTTGAGCACCGAACGGTCCAGATCGACCCGGACCTCGACATCACCGGCCGGGATGCCGGGGGAGCGCAGGTCGAGCAGGGCGCCGCCCCGGCGGGCGCGGACCTCGAAGATCCGGGCGGTGGTCCAGTGGCCGAGCTTGCGCACGGTGGCCTCGAACGCCTGGACGCGGACCGGTGCGTCGACCGCGTCGACCGCGTCGACGGTGAGGTTTGCCATCGTGGACCCCCTAGGCTGAAGGTAGTGGTCGCTAGCCGAGTATCTCGGTTGAACGAGTATCTCGGCTAAACGAGATACTAGGAGAGGCGAGAGAGTTTGTCGAACGACGCTGGCCGCGCCCGGATGGAGGCGGACGTCCTCGCCGCGGTCGTCCGCATGATCGCGGGGGCGGTCCTCTACAGCCACGAGGTGGCGGAGAAGATCGGGCTCGGCCCGAGCGACACGCAGTTCCTGACCCTCCTCGAGGTGCACGGACCGCTGACGCCAGGGCGGTTGGCCGACCTGAGCGGCCTGCGGACCGGCACGGTCACCGGAGTGCTCGACCGCCTCGAGCGCGCCGGTTACGTCCGCCGGGAGCGCTCCGCCGAGGATCGGCGGAAGGTCATCGTGTCCCGCGCCGAGGAGCGGATCGCCGCGGACATGGGCGCGTTCTACGGCTCCAAGGGAGCCGGCCTGATGGAGCTGCTCGGCCGCTACGACGACGCCGAGCTGGCGATCGTGGCCGACTTCGCCACCCGCCTCGCCCAGCCCTGAACGGAAGCCCGGCCGCACCAGGCCTGGCTGGTTCAGCCGGCGAGGGTCCTTTCGAGCTGGCGGGGGTCAGCGTGGTAGATCGCGGCCAGCGCGGCGGAGGCGTCGTCCGGGTAGATCTCCGTCGTGTCGGCGGCCAGTGCCGCGACGATCCGTTCGGCGACGACGCGGGCGTCGGCTTTGACTGCGTTCATGCCGGCGGACATGTCGGTGTCGATGCCGCCGGGATACGCGCCGTGGACCACGATGCCGCGTGGGGCGAGAGTGGCGCGCAATGACTGCGTCAGCGAATGGGCAGCGGCCTTCGACGCGGCGTACACCGTGGTGTGTGGCGCGGGCGCCAGCGCGATCACCGAGACGATGTTGAGGATCGCCGCCGCCCGTCCGGCGGTTGCCGCGGCTTCCAGCGTCGGCAGGAACGCCCGGGTGGTGTGCAACAGGGCGAGGTAGTTGACCTCCAGGTCGCTGCGGGCACCGGCAAGGTCGGCTCCCAGCGGGTCACCGAAGGTCGCCGATCCCGCGTTGTTGACCAGAAGGTCGAGGTCGACGACCTCTGCTGCGGCTGCCCGCACGGATGCCGGATCGGTGACGTCCAGAGTGACGGGCACGACTCGGCCACCGCCCGCCTGGACGAGTGGCCTCAGGGTGTCCGTGTCGCGGGCGGCGGCGTAGACGGTGGCCGCGCCGGCGTCGAGCAGCGTGATGGCGAGTTGGGCGCCGAGGCCGCGGTTGGCGCCGGTGACCAGGGCGGTGCTGCCGTGAATCTGCATCCTGTCTCTCCCTGCCGCTGTGATCCGCTGGCAGCGACGTTACGGATCAGGGATGAGCCGATGAATGCTCCTCTGAATCAGATTCATGCTCGTACGGCTCGGCAGCCGTCGAGAATGGCCGAGGGCTGTCGGACGTTACCCTGGCATCGTGGACGTGCTGTCCGACCTCATCGACACCGCACGGGTTCGTGGCGCGGTGCTGGGCAGTGTCCGGGCCCGGCATCCGTGGGGCCTTGATCTGGCCGCCGAGGAGGACGCGGCCTTCCACGCCGTGGCCGCCGGCTCCTGCTGGCTGCGGGTGCCCGGCACCGAACCGGTTCAGCTCATGCCCGGCGACGTCGTCCTGCTCACGAGGGGTGGCCGGCATGCGATATCGAGCACCCCAAGCGCGGCCACGACGCCTTACGACAGCGCCGCGGCTCGTCGTGAGGCCGCAGCCACCGGCGAGCTCGTACTGGGTGGCGACGGGCCGACGACGCGGTTCCTGTGCGCGTCCTACTCCTACGATCGGGCGCTGCACCACCCGCTGCTGGCGGGACTGCCTCAGGTGCTGCACCTTCCGGCCGCCGAGGCGCCGCTGTCGACCGGGGTGGCCGCGTCGCTGCGGCTGATGGACACGGAGATCGGGAGCCGCGACCCCGGCGCCCGCGCAGTGGTGGCCAGAATGATCGACATCCTGTTTGTCCAGGTCCTCCGTGGGTGGCTGGCCAGCGATGGCGGCCACACCGAGCCCGCGATCGGATGGGGCGCCGCGCTGCGTGACAGGCACATCGGGGCGGCGCTGGCACTGCTGCACGAAGAGCCGGCCAGGGCGTGGACCGCGGCTGAACTGGCCGACGCCGTGCACATATCCCGGGCCACGCTGAACCGGCGGTTCGCGGAGCTGGTGGGGGAGGCGCCGATGGCCTACCTGACCCGATGGCGGATGGAGTTGGCCGCCCGTCAGCTCCGCGACGGCGAGACATCGGTGGCCGCGGCCGCCCACGCGGTCGGCTACCGGTCGGAGTTCGCGTTCTCCCGTGCCTTCACCCGCCACCACGGCACCGCTCCCAGCCGCTACCGCCGTACTTTCGCCGAAGTCGGGTAGGCACGGAGGCCTGAGGCCGCTGTACGAGTTGCCGCTCGCGCCGCTCGCTAACCCTGTTCGACGATCAGTTTTCGGGCCAGGCCAGGGATCCCCCGCGGGCAGGGGGCCCGCGTGCAGACCGACGGACTGGGGCTGGGACTGTCCATCGTGCGCGCGGTCGTGTTCGCCCACCGGGGACCGATAGCGATCACCGCTCTGTCCGGCGGCGGCCTCGGCGTAGCCCGCGGGGTGGATCGTCCGGTGGGGGTACCATGGAGGAAAGCATTGCCTCCATGGTGGAAGTGGTTGCGGTGGCGCTGAACATCAAGAACGACGAGGCGCAGCGGCTTGGCCGTGAGCTGGCCGACCTGACCGGTGAGAGCATCACGACGGCGGTGACCACGGCCATTCGTGAACGTCTCGACCGTATGCGGGCCGACCGTGAAGCGGGCGAGCAGCGAGTTGAGCGGATTGTCGCTCTTGGCCGCCAGATAGCGGGTGCGGTTGCTGAGAGCAGGTTCGGCGTCGAAGACCTCTATGATGATCGTGGGCTGCCGGCGTGATCGTGGATTCGTCCGCCCTCGTCGCTATCATCCGAGCCGAGCCTGACGCGGCTGCTTACGCGGCGGCTCTTGTCTCGGCGGACACCGCCATGTCTGCCGTGAACTACGTGGAGGCGGCGGTCGTCGTTGACTCGGCTCGCGACCCTGTAGCGAGCCGCCGGTTCGACGAACTGGTAAGAGTGGCGGAGATCGAGGTGGTGCCGGTGACGGCCGAGCACGCGACGCTCGCCCGGCAGGCCTACCGAGACTTCGGTAGGGGGAGCGGTAGTCCCGCCCGGTTGAACTTCGGGGACTGTTTCGCCTACGCGCTTGCGGCTGAACGACGGGAACCGCTCTTGTTCAAGGGCGAGGACTTCGTCCATACGGATCTGGTCGCCGCCGACCTTCCCGACGAGCACTGACCGCGACCTGAGGCAGGTTGCCGAGGCCGACGAGCTGCTGACGAACGATCCGTTGGCGCTGCTGATCGGGATGGTGCTGGACCAGCGGGTATCGGAAAGAACGAGTGCGATGGGACTATCCGTGTCGATCTGACACCCGCACCGGATCGTCAGGGTGTCGGGCTGTCGGAGCGTTGGGCGCCGGGCGTACCCCTGCCACCGGATGTCCGATGGGGCCGGTTGTCGTGGGTTCGGTTGATGAGAGCGGCGATGCCGTCGAGGATCCGGTCCACGCCGAAGAGGAACTCCTCGGTCTCCTCGAACCCCGTCGGGTCGCCGCCGATCTCGCCCGCCCAGGCGATGCGGTGCAGCCGTGGATAGGTCTGTGCGTCAACGAGCTCGCGCAGCAACGCCTCGAAGCCCCAGACAGGCGGCGGGTCGCTCCTGTCTGGCCCCGCCACCGCGTCGGCCCCAGCCGCAGCCCCAGCCGCAGCCCCAGCCCCAGCTCCAGCGGCAGCCCCAGCGCCGGGTGCGGCGGCCGCCCGGGCGGCGTCGTGGGCCATTCGGGCCTCGCTGAGGGTGTACGAGCTGAGCAGGCCGATCACGCGGAGCTTGTCGGTGTCGGACAGGCCGGTGTCGTCGAGGGTCTCCAACCCCTTTTCGACGAAGGTCAGTGAGTTCGGTGCAACCGGGGGCGCGGCCATCGGCATCTGGGTGATCCAGGGATGGCGGTCGATCATCTGGCGCTGGACGATCGCCCAGGCCCGCAGTCGGCTCCGCCAACCGTCGCCCTCCAGGACGAGCCTTTCGGCGCCCAGGGCGCTGGCGTTCCACATCATCTGGAGCAGCTCGTCCTTGGTGGCCACGTGCCGGTACAGCGACATCGTCGTGTAGCCGAGCTCCTTCGCCACGCGGGCCATCGACACCGCGGCCAGGCCCTCGGCGTCGGCGATCCGGGTCGCCGTCGCCACGATCGCGTCTACCGAGAGCCCCGGCCGCGGCCCGCGCTGACCACGTTCGCGGCGGCCCCAGAGCAGGTCGAGGCCCGGCGGTAGCGGTGGTGACTTCTCGCTGGCCATCGGCCTCCCTCCTCGATCGCGAGGATACGGCTTGACGTGAACTGTGTATCACGCATACTTTCCGTGTATGCCATACACAGTAGCTGCGGACGGGATCCGCAAGTCCTATGGCGGCCGGGTCGTGCTCGACGGCGTCGACCTGGCCATCGAGCAGGGTTCCGTCTTCGCGCTTCTCGGTCCGAACGGGGCCGGCAAGACGACGATGGTGCGGATCCTGGCCACCCTCGTCGCTCCCGACGCGGGGACGGCCGTGATCGCCGGATGTGATCTGCTCCGCGACCCGACCGGAGTCAAGAGCGCGATCAGCCTGACCGGTCAGTACGCCGCGATCGACGATCTGCTGACCGGCCGGGAGAACCTCGAGATGATGGCGCGGCTGCGCCACCTCCCGAGGCGCGAGGTCCGGCCCCGGGTCGACGAGCTGCTGGCGGAGTTCGACCTGGTCGACGCCCGGGACCGTCGGGTGAAGACATACTCCGGCGGGATGCGCCGGCGCCTCGACCTGGCGGCGAGCATGGTCAGGCGGCCCGTCCTGGCGTTCCTCGACGAGCCGACGACCGGGCTCGACCCCCGCAGTCGCGAGCAGCTCTGGGAGACGGTCCGTCGCCTGGTCGACGAGGGCGTCACCATCCTGCTCACCACCCAGTACCTCGAGGAGGCCGACCGGCTCGCCGACACGGTCGCCCTGCTCACCGCCGGCCGGATCGTGGCCCAGGGCACGCCGGAAGAACTCAAGTCGAGCCTGGGCGCGGAGGTCGCCCGGCTGCACTTCGCCGACCCGGCCGGCTACCGCGTCGCGCTCGGCCACCTGGAGTCGACCCACTCGGAAGGGGCCCGCGCGGAGGTGGCCCGCGCGGACGAGGCGCTGCGCGTCATCGACATCGTCACGGACGGCTCGGCGGCCCAGGTCCACGCGCTGCTCGGCGGCATCGCCGCCATCGGGGCCCCCGCGGCCCGGGTGTCGACCCATCGCCCGAGCCTCGATGACGTCTTCATGTCCCTGACCGCCGCCGACGCCGCGCCGTCCGCGCCGCAGCCCCGATCGGAGACCGTTCGATGAGCCTCGCCTACGCTGTGACCGACTCGCGGATCATGGTCGCCCGCTGCCTGCGGCGGTCGCTGCGCGACCCGGAGGCGTTCTTCACCGCCCTGATGCTGCCGATCGTGCTGATGCTGTTGTTCGTCTATGTTTTCGGCGGCGCGCTGAACACCGGCGGCAGGTACGTCGACTACGTCGTACCCGGCCTGATCGTGCTGTGCGCCGGGTTCGGGGCGGGGACGACGGCGGTGTCGCTGGCCACCGACATGACCAACGGCATCGTGGACCGGTTCCGCTCGATGCCGATCAGCGGGCCGTCGATCCTCATTGGCCAGATCGTGGCCAGCCTGGCCCGGAACCTGATCGCGACCGCTCTGGTGATTGGCGTCGGGCTCGGGGTCGGCTGGCGCCCCACCACGTCCGGGCTGAGATGGCTCGCGGCCGTCGCAATGATCATCTTCTTTGTCTTCGCGTTGTCGTGGCTGGCCGCCGCGGTCGGTCTGCTCGCCGGCGGGCCCGAGGCGGCGAACTCGTTCACCTTCGTGCTGATGTTCATCCCGTATGTCAGCACGGCTTTCGTCCCGGCCCGCACAATGCCGACCGCGCTTCGCGGCTTCGCGGAGCACCAGCCGTTCACGCCGATCATCGAGACCATGCGTGGGCTGTGGATGGGACAGACCTCGACCGGCGTGGCGCTCGGCCACGAGGCATGGGTCGCGATCGCCTACTGCCTGGGCATCCTCGTAGTCTCCTTCGCCGGCGCATCCTGGCTGTTCCGCCACCGCACCGCGGCGTGACGCCCAGCCATCAATCAGTTCACGGACGGGTCGGAAGCCGCGATACGTCGCGGTTGGTGGCCTCGAAGGTCCAGACCTCGGTGTCCGCGGTGGGCGACTGGCCCACCTTGTAGTCGGCGTGCACGGCAACCGTGGTGAGGCCAGCCTCCTGGAGGAGATCGTCGAACTCGTCGAGGTCCCAGATCTGGAGGGTGAACGGCTCCAGTTCGGCCTGCACCAGGCGGCCGTCGCGCCACAGCTCGTACCGGCACCAGCTGATCTGGCACCGGGGGTCGGTGGGCGGGCCGGGATGACAGGTGAGAGTGATCAGATCCCCGCCGTGCCACCAATGGCGCAGCGGTTCGGGCTGAGCAGGTGGGTTGATCGGCTCGACGTCGACAATGAGCCGCCCGTCCGGCGTGAGGCTTTCCCGAATGTTCCGCAGCGCCTGGAGCGCCCGCTCCCGGCCGGTCACCAGGGCGAACGAGCCCGCGGGAATGATGACCGCGTCGAAGGCGGCGGGCTCGCGGAAGGCGACCATGTCCGCCTCGAACAGCACGGGGTCGAGGCCATGCGATGCGCAGTTGTCGCGGCAGATCGTGAGCATGTGGGTGGACGTGTCGTAGCCGCGGACCCGAAGCCCACTCTGGAGCAGCGGAATCAGAATCCGGCCGGTTCCCACGGCCGGTTCCAGAATCTCGCCGCCGACCCCGGCCAGCAGGGTCCGGTAGAACTCGACGTCCCCGAACGAGGTCCCGATCGGTTTGTCCAGCTGGTAAACCAGCGAGCACAGCCGTCCATACCGCACTGGTGCCTCGGTCACGGCTCTCCCTTTCGGACCCACACGCTTTGGGTTGCCGGGTCAGGGCGCTGGCAGGATGCCGGCGAGCGCATCAGCGTACTGATTGACGTCCGCTGGCCGTGACGAGCCAGCGCCCAGGGGGCCGGGACCGACCGGACCGCGGCCGACCGGTCAGCGGGGCGCCGCGTCGACGTCGGTCGAGCGGCTGACGGCGTCCCATGAGTCGAGGTCGGCCCGGCGCCGGTCCTGGGCGGCCCGAATCGCCTCGACTGCGTCCGCGCCCAGGGCAAGGTGCAGCGGCGCGGCCGGCGCGGCCGGCGCGTCGAGGGCGGCGACGATCGCGTCGGCCGCCTTGCGCGGGTCGCCGGGCTGGCTGCCGTCCATCGAGTCGACGCCGGCGCGGGTCTGGCCGACGGTCGGCTCGTAGGCGTCGATGCGGCGTGAGCGGTGCATCCCGCGCCCGCCGAACGCGGTCCGGAACGCCCCCGGCTCGACGATCAGCACCCGGATGCCAAGCGGCTCCACCTCGGCCGCCAGCGACTCGGACAGCGCCGCAAGGGCGAACTTGGCCGAGCAGTACGCCCCGAACCCGGGCATCGTCACCTGGCCGCCCATCGAGCTGATCTGGACGACCGCGCCGCTGCCCCGCGCCCGCATCCCTGGCAGGACGGCCTGGGTCAGGGCGACCGGGCCGAAGTACATCGTCTCCATGAGCGTCCGCAGGTCGGACAGGTCGATCTCCTCGACCGCGCCGACGGAGCCGTACCCGGCATTGTTGACGAGTACATCGACCCGGCCGAACCGAGCGGTCGCGGCGTCGAGCGCCGCCTGGATCTGGGCCGGGTCGGTCACGTCCAGCGGCAGGGCCAGGAGCCGACCGTCGGCCGAGGCGACCAGGTCGTCGAGGGTCTCGGGGCGGCGGGCGGTCGCCACGACGAATTCGCCGCGGCGCAGCGCGGCCTGCGCGATCTCACGCCCGAAGCCGGTCGACGCGCCGGTGATGAACCACACGCGCCCGGCCGGGCCCGCCCCGTAGGTGTCGGAAGTCGTCACAGTCCCGACCCTAGGAACGGGCGACGCTCCAGAGAAACAGCTGTTACCTGAGCGGCCACAGGCCCAGACTGTGGCCGCTTAGGCTGGAGCGGTGACGCGGGAGCCGGTGACGCCCGAACTTCGCCAGCTGCGCTACTTCGTGGCCGCCGCCGAGGAGGGCAGCCTGACCCGGGCGGCGGCTCGGCTGCACATCGCCCAGCAGTCGCTGTCGCAACAGATTCGCGCCCTGGAACGTCAGGTCGGGGCAGCGTTGCTGGTCCGGAGCAGCCATGGGGTCACGCTCACCGCGGCCGGGACCGCGCTGTTGCGGGAGAGTCGAGTTCTGCTGGCGCAGGCCGAGCGGGCGATCGACGCCGCCCGGCTCGCGGCCCGGGGCGACCGGTCGCCGCTTCGGGTCGGGTTCCTGGTCACGGTGGCGAACTACCTGATGCCCCCGGTTGTGCGGACCCTGCGCGAGCGCCACCCGCACATCGCCGTGCGCGCCGAGGACCTGCCGATCGCCGCGCTGGTCGCGGGCCTGCGGGAGGGCCGGCTCGACGCCGCTCTCACCCGGCCGCCGCTGGTCGACGACCTCGAGAGCGAGGTTGTGCTGCGCGAGCCGGTCGCCGCCGTCCTGCCCGTGGGCCATCGGCTGGCCGGCCGTGACGAGTTGCGGATGGCTGACCTGGCCGACGAGCCGTGGGTGCTCACGCCGAGCCATTCCTGGCCGCCGTGGCACCGCAAGTACGAGACCGATTTCCGCCGGGCCGGCTTCTCCCCCCGGGTCGTCGAGCGTGGGACGAGCCCGCAGGGCCTGTTGGCACTTGTCGCGGCAGGCGTGGGCGTGACCCGCCTGCCATGCTCGTCCCGCTCCCTGCGCGACAGCGGGGTCGTCTTCGTCCCGCTCACCGGCGACGAGGCCGAGGTTGTCCTCGTCCGGCGGGCCGGCGCGCCGCCCCCACCGGCCTTCGACGCCCTGCGCCAGGTAGTCCACGACGTCGCCCGCACGACCGACCTGGCCGCCGCCGGCTGAGCGCCGACCTTCCCGGCGGCACGCCCCTCACGGGGCCAGGTCAGGCACATCACGCTCGTGTCGAACTTTGACGGTATGTATCGCTACCCGTAACGTTGCGCAGCATGGACCCGTGGACTTCGGATCCGGTCGAAGACCTTTCAGGGGCAGACACGGGATACGAGTCGGAGAACTCGGCCCACTCGGACGCGGAGTACGACACGGCGAACGAGTGGCAGCACCGTCCCCCCTCGGACCCAGGGCGCGGGCGGGAGGAGGCAGCCGGCCCGGCCGGGCGCCACGGGCACCACGGGCGCCGAAAGCCGTGGAAGTTCATCGCGCTTGTGACGACCGTGGCCGCGGTCCTCGTGGTCGGCGTCACCGCGACCATCGTGGACGTGGTCGTACCAGGCAGGGAGAGCCATCCCGTCGTCGGGTTCGTGCCGACGGGGGCCTCCCCTGAGCAGGACGGTGAGCAGATCACCACCGCGTTCCTGAGTGCGTGGGCGGCCGGCAGCCTCGAGCTGGCGGCCAGCTACACCGACAGCCCGCAGGCCGCCGAGGAGGCCTTCGCCGCGTACCGCGAGGGCCTCCATCTCACGACACTGAGCGGCTCGTCCGCCGGCGCCACCAGGCTGGTCGAAAACGCGACGTCCGAGGCCGCGCAGACGCCGCGGATCAAGGTCGCCATCGCGGTGAACGCCCTGGTCGCAGCCCCGGCCGGCACCGGGGTGATCAGTGGTACCTGGAGCTACCACTCGTCGCTGGTCGCCTACCAGAAGCCGGACTCGCCGGCGTGGTCCATCGCGTGGGCACCTGACGTCCTCGCGCCGAACCTCACCGCCGCCACACACCCCGCCGCCGTCCCGCTGGCTCCGACGGCCACGTCCGTCGTCGACTCCAGCGGCAACAGCCTCACCTCATACCAGGACGCGGGCCTGAACACGATCGCGGGAATCCTGAAGTCCAGCCCACCCGAGAACCTGGGGCAACCGGGGCTCGCCGTCGAGATCCAGTCCGCCGCCGGTACGCCGGTCAGGGGCACCCGGACAGTGATCTCCGCGCCGGTGGCCGGCACCCTGGCCACCACCATCAGCGCCGGGGCGGAGCAGGCCGCGCGCGGTGCCGTCGCGGAGCATCCGGACAGTTCCCTCGTCGCCATCCAGCCGTCGACCGGCCACATCCTGGCCATCGCCAACAACGCCGGCTACAACGACTTCGCACTCACCGCGGCGGTGGCACCAGGCTCGACCGGAAAGATCATCTCTGCGGCGGCGCTGATCAGCCACGGGGTCGTCACCGCGAACACCCCGGTCGCCTGCCCGGCTGTCTACACGGTGCAGGGCATCAGCTACCACAACGACAAGGGCGAGTCCGAGCCGGCGTCGACGCCTTTCTCCCGCAACTTCGCCCAGTCCTGCAACAACGCGTTCAGCCAGTGGTGGCAGCAGGAGAGCAACGGCCGTCTCGCCTCGGTCGCCAAGGAGTACTTCGGCCTCAACCAGCCATGGGACATCGGTCTCGGCAGACCCGCGACCTACTACAACCAGCCGGCGACCGCCAGCGGCTCCGAACTGGCCCAGAACATGTTCGGCCAGGGCCACATCACCGCGTCTCCGCTCGCGATGGCCTCAGTGGCGGCCACCGTCGCGGACGGGACCTTCAAGCAGCCCATCCTGCTGCCCGGAGCCTCGCAGATCGCCGCGACACCCCTGCCCGCCGGCGTCGACTCGCAGCTGAAAACCATGATGCGCGAGGTGGTCGCCGAGGGCACGGCCGCCGGGCTCGGGTTCGGCCCGACCGTCCACGCCAAGACAGGGACCTCGGACGTCGACAACCAGGAGCAGCCCAACAGCTGGTTCGTGGCCTTCGACCCAGCCCGGGACGTCGCTGTCGCCTGCCTCGTCCTCAACGCCGGACACGGTGCCCAGTTCGCCGCTCCGGAAGTTCTGCACTTCCTGGCCAGCCTTTAGGTACTGAGCAAGCGGGCGAGGCGGGTGACCGCGCGGTGTCGGTGACTGATCAGGAGATCTGAGCGGCCGGGAGCGTTGTTGCAGGGGCGCCGAACCAGCGGGAGAGAGCGTCTCGCAGCGTGAGCGCGGCTGTGTCGGTGGGCTCGGCGATGGACGCGGCCCAGGCGATGTGGGCGTCCGGGCGGATGAGCAGCGCGTCGGCGGGTCGGTGATCGGTTTTGGCGGTGTGGATATCGATGCGATGCTGCCAGTCCTGGGCAGCTGCGCGGAGTTCGGGGCGGTCGGCGAGGTCGAGGAGGAGGGGCCGTGCAGTGGGCGTGAGGTCCGCGATGCTGGTGGTGCCCTGGTCGGTGTAGAGGGTGAGATTGGGCGCGAAGGTGCCGGTCAGGGCGTGCTGATCGGGGTTGGGCAGCGGGTGGCGGACGTCTGAGCCGGCGATCATGGCTGCGATGCGGTGCAGGGGCTGTTCGTCGGCGCACAGTTCCAGGAAGAGGTCCCGGAGGGCGTCGGCGGCTGGGTCCTGGCCTCGGCGCAGTGCCACCTGTGCCTGGGTCTGGTACATGGCGCGGGCGCCGGCGAAGTGGCGCTCGCCGTGGTAGGTGTCCAGCAGGCCGGTCGGTGCCCAGCCGTGGATGTCGGCGGCCAGCTTCCAGGCGAGGTTGACCGCGTCGAGCATGCCGACATTGATGCCGATGCCCGTGGCGGGAAACTGGTGAGCCGCGTCGCCGGCCAGCAGGAAACGTCTGTCGCGGTACCTTTCGGCCTGCCGGGCCTGGAACCCGTAGCGTGACAGCCGGATCACTTCTTTGACGGGAAGGTCCACGCCGAGCACCCGGCGGATGCTGTCCTGGAACTCGGCCAGGGCCATGGGTGCGTCCCCGTCGAGGTCGGCGGGTTCGTCCTCGGTCGTCTGGACGAGCAGCATCTCCGGGGTGAGCCACCCGAATCCGAACACGCCGCGGTCTGTCCGGGTGAAGGAGGCCGCACGGACCCGGCCGAATCCGGGGAGGTCGAGGTCGCCGTTGTCGAGACGCGTCACGGAATCGGGCAGAGTGACCTGGCCCAGCCGGTTGACTTCTGGATAGGTCGTGCCGGCGAAGTCGATGCCGGCGAGGTCACGCACCCGGCTACGCGGGCCGTCGCAGCCCACCAGGTACCGGGCGCTCGTCCGGTACAGCCCCTGGGGGCCACGCACGTCCGCGGTCACTGTGGCCTCCTCCTGGCTGATCCCCACGACCTCGTGTCCGCGGCGAATGTCAGCGCCGAGTTCGCGAGCGTGCTCGTCGAGCAGGCGTTCGAGTCGCGGTTGCGGGAGATGCACACCCCAGATCGGGGAAACCGCCAGGTGCGAGAGGTCCAGGTGCACACCGCCGAACTGGATCCGAGGAGCTGTGTGGATCGGACCGACACTGGCCGCTTCGACCCGTTCCAGCAGGCCCCGGTAGCGCATCAGCTCCAGGATCTGCCCGCTGAAACCGTTCGCCTTCGGCGTCTCCTGCGGTAGCGGCTGCCGCTCCAGTACCAGCGGCCGGACTCCGGCCAGGCGTAGCTCGGCGGCCAGCATCAGGCCGGTCGGACCGGCACCCACGATGATCACTTCGGTGTCCGTCATGAGTTGCTCCCCGCGCAGTATTTCGCCGCGTTCCCGTTCGATCCGGCCATTGACAACAACGCACACATTTCGCGGCTCCTCATTCCGTGGGTTCCTGCCTCGGCCACGGATTCTGCGGCATGAACGGGGTCTTGCCGCAAGCCCCCCGCTGTGCTATATCTTAGAAATGGAAGGAATAGCTGTCATGCTGTTCCTCGACGTCCAGATGTGGACGGTCAACCCCCGCGTGGGGTAAAGAGCAGGCGATCCCCTGGATGGTCCCCGGGCGATGCATGCCTTCGGCCTGGCTCCGCCCTGCGGGAGCTCTGCCGGCGATGGTCAGGTGGAGACGGCGCGGGAAGCCCGAGCACGCCCGCGCCGTCGTGGGCCGCGAGAAACGGTATTTCTCCTCCACCTCGCGCCCGACGGGACGTCCGCTGCCGTGCAGGTGGAACGTTGGCCGTGTCGGTGAACAGTGGTAGTGAAGCGGCCCTATCGATCAGGCGCTGACGGCGAGGCCGCTCGCGCGCAGGGCGGCGACTCGAGCCGCGGGCGCGGTGGCGATCGAGCCGGCTGCATACGGCGGTTGGGGATCGTATTCGACAACGAGCTGGATGGATTCGGCGATGTCGTCGCCCGCCATGCGTCCAGTCAGGTGCAGGGCGAGATCGATACCGGCCGAGACGCCGGCCGCGGTGGCGTACTTCCCGTCGATGACGACCCGTTCGGCGGTGGCGATGGCGCCGAACGTCGTTAGGTGATCGAGGCAGATCCAGTGTGAGGTGGCGCGGTGACCGGTGAGCAGGCCCGCGGCGGCCAGAAGGAGCGAGCCGGAGCAGACCGAGGTCGTCCAGGTGGTCGCCGCGTCGACGCCGCGCAGCCAGTCGAGGGTCGGCTGGTCAGCCAGGAGGTCGGCGGCTCCGGGACCACCTGGCACCAGGAGTACGTCGGGGGCGGTTACCTCGGAGAGCGCGGCATCGGCGACGACGGCCAGGCTGGCCGTGTCGGCCCGGACCGGGCCGGGCCGGGCGGCTGCGAAGATCACCTCGGCCCCGGGGATGCGGGAGAGGATCTCGTACGGGCCGACGGCGTCCAGGCCGGTGAAGCGGTCATACAACATGATCGCGATCTGCATCAGAAACCTCCGGAGGTTGGGTGAGGTCGGAACTGGCGGCGATATTCCATCGGCGGCACACCCAGAACCCGAACGAAGGCGCGCCGCATCGCCTCAGCGGTGCCGTATCCGCACGACCGGGCGATCTGTTCGATTCCCTCGTCGGTGTCCTCCAGCCGTCGGCGGGCCGTCTCCAGCCGGACCCCGTCCACGTACCGCCCTGGCGTCACTCCGACCTCAGCGGCGAAGGCGCGGGCGAAGTGACGGGGTGACAGCGTCACGCGGCGGGCGAGAGAACCGACGGAAAGATCTCCTTCGGGGTGCTCGTCGATCCAGTGCTGGACCTCGCGCAGCTGCGGCCGTTCGGCGAGCTGAGCAGCGAGCTGCGCGCTGAGCTGCGCCTGCCCGCCCGGCCTGCGCAGGAACATCACCAGATGTCGGGCTATCAGCAGCGCGACGTCCCGCCCGAGGTCTTCTTCGACCAGCGCCAACGCCAGGTCGATACCTGCGGTGACGCCGGCCGAGGTGGCGATGTTCCCGTCTCGGACGTAGATCGGCTCGGCGTCGACCTGGATGTCGGGGAAGCGTCGAGCGAGCGCACCGCAATGTGCCCAGTGCGTCGTGGCACGACGTCCGTCCAGCAGGCCGGCCTCGGCGAGCAGGAAGGCCCCGGTGCAGACGGAGACCACACGATCGGCCTCGGCCGCCAGCTCGCCGATGCGGCGCACCAGCTCCGGGTCGGGGGCGGCCGTGCCCGGCCCGCCGGGCACCAGCAGTGTGTGAGCTGGTCCGACGTGGTCGATGTCGGCGTCGGGTAGCAGCCGCAGCCCACTGCATGTGCGCACCGGGCGGCCACCAGGCCCGGCGGTCGTGATCCGGTACGCACCTGGCCGTTCACCTGGCCGTTCCGTGGCGGCGTCCGCGCCGGCGAACACCTCCAGCGGGCCGGTCACGTCCAGGCTCTGGACGTCGTCGTAAAGCACGATGACCACGCTGCGCGGCCTCATACGGCTTAGGCTGGCAGGGCGCGAGTATGGCGGCAAGGACGCGGTTCCCACCTTTCCCGCCATCGCGTCCCGCCATCGTGGGCAGGGCCGCGGCGCGCGGCGCCGGGCTTCGGTCCTACCCGGCCGAGACGGCGGTGAGCTCACGGCAGTCCGTATCAACCGCGGCCGGCCGAGCCCGGATGTCGGAGGCCGTGAACCCGGCTGGGTGGACGCTCGGGAGCGCGGTCATGCCTCCTGCCGCCAGAGCGGCGTGACCTCAGCGTGGGTGAGTCGCCACCCGCCTTGGGTGCGGAGCGCCTGGAATGCGAAACGCAGGCCGACGAGCCTCAGGAGCGGGGGAAAGAGCTGTCTCGACGGGAAGTACGCGACAAGCCCGTTCGCCGTCATGGTGGCGCGGTCCCCGTCAAGCTCGACGAGCACGTCGGTGATCAGATGCTGAGAGTTTTCGTTGTCGTCGCTGGTGCGCCGCGAATACTCGAGTATGTCGTCGATCCCCGTGGCGCCGCCGCGAGCGCTGTGGATGACGGCGTCCTCGTGGAAGATCGCGCGCCCCTCCTTGTCGTCGCCGGTGTCCAGCCAGCGCCCAAGCTGACTGACCAGGGCGGCAAGTTCCGCTCGATCGGTGATGTCCCTCAGATGAGGCACGGTGCTCCTTCATGCTCCTGTGCCGAACGGCCTTGTTGATAAGGTGCGGAGCCGATGAGATCGCTTGGCCCCGCGACGGTCAGGCTAGGAGTTCAAGTCCGCTTGAGGTCAACTCCCTCGTCGGCCTGCTGCCGGCATCTCCTGGCGCTTCCCGCGGACTGGCCAGATATCCCGACTGTTGGCCGTCTACCGGTCAAGCATCACGACAGGTAGCCATCTGCTCTTGATCGCTTCACTGTCCGTCCGCCCACCGGACCCCCGGCTTGCCGGAGCGCGACCGCCAGCCGCTTCGATGCCGGTGCACCCGCCGGTTCGACCACCTGAGGGCGTGGCAGCTTGGCCGGTCCGGCTACCGTGATTGACGTGGGACTTCACCTGAGCCAGATTGACGAAGCGGACGAACTGCTGACCAGTGACCCGTTGGCGCTGCTGATCGGGATGGTGCTGGACCAGCAGTTCCCGCTGGAGCGTGCGTTCGCCGCGCCTTACGAGTTGACCAGGCGGCTCGGTCGTCCGCTTGACGTCGGCGAACTGGCGGCCTTTGATCCGGACGCGCTCGGTTCGGTCTTCGCGACGCCGCCAGCGCTGCACCGGTTCCCGGGCTCGATGGCGAAGCGGGTGCAGGCGGTCTGCCAGGTGATCGTCGATCAGTACGGTGGCGACCCGGCTTCGATCTGGGCGACCGCGGCCGACGGCAAGGAGCTCTTCAGACGGGTCGGCGCCCTGCCCGGCTTCGGTGCGCAGAAGGCGAAGATCTTCGTGGCGTTGCTGGGCAAGCAACTCGACGTCACCCCGCCGGGCTGGCGCGAGGTCTCCACGCCCTACGGCGACGACGGCAGCTTCCGCTCGGTCGCCGACATCACCGGCCCCGACACCCTGCTGAAGGTCCGGGACTTCAAGAAGCAGATGAAGGCCGCAGCCAAGGCAGGAGCGGCCTGAGTCACACTGTCGTCACTCTCCCGGACGCCGCCTCACTGCGTCCGGGCCAGGATCACACACCTGGAGATCAAAGGTTTTTTGCGGGGGCTATCGGCTGGATGCGCGGATCTTGTGGCTGAGCCGTCCGCCAGCGGAGAGTTGATCGCTGTTTGCTCGTGCCACGCGGTGGTGGGCCGCGCGCCGGTCAGGTGGAGACGTCGGCCCAGTCGTCCCAGGTGACGTCGACGTGGGTATAGGCAGGGTCGAAGGCCAGGCGAAGGTGGTCCCAATGCCAGACCGCGGTGTTGTAAACGTACCCGGTCTTCTGTTGGATACCCACGTGTACGGTGCTGTCGGAGTACACGTTGATGAGTGCGTCGTCGGGCCAGGGGGCGCCGTCGAGCCAATCAACACGGCATGGCGCATGAGTCTGGCGAGTGCTGGTCCCGATATTGCCGACGATGGTTTCGGTCCTGGTGAGCGTCATGGCCACCGGGTGGCCGTCGACGAGGATACGGAAGCCGCGCGGCTGATCGCGTACCTCGGTTGAGACCCGACGGCCGTCGACGACGATGTCTGCCATTGCGCAATAATACGACTCGCCGTAGCAGGCGCCAATTTAAATGGCTGCTGTCACATTCGGGCGGCCGGCGGCGACTGACCTGGGTATCTGGCCATTCAGACGTCCCGCGAATCGGTGCGACGTGTCTGGGGCCACGTCACCGTTCCGGAACTGATCGGGACCAGAAGTTCCCGCTCGGGCGTGCGTTCGCCGCGCCTTACGAGTCGACCAGGCGGCTCGGTCGGCCGCTCGACGTCGGCGAACTGGCGGCCTTTGATCCGGATGTGCTCGGTTCGGTCTTCGCGACGCCGCCGGCGCTGCACCGGTTCCCGGGCTCGATGGCGAAGTGGGTGCAGGCGGTCTGCCAGGTGATCGTCGATCAGTACGGTGGCGACCCGGCTTCGATCTGGGCCACCGCGGCCGACGGCAAGGAGCTCTTCAAACGGGTCGGCGCCCTGCGGCCGGATTTCTACCACGCCCACCGGGGGAGCCTGCCGCGTGAGGCTGGAGGAGCCTTGGTGACCCGTGGCGGAGTAGGGCCGGGCGCCATGCCTCCCCGATGGCGATCGCGGCGGCGTCCAGTCCGGCGCGTTGGCCCGTGGTGAAGGCCGCCGCCTCCGTCGAGGTGACTGTTCCTTCGACGAGCAGCAGCGGGGACGGGTCGAGCGCGAGCACGACGACCACGGCCCGTCGGTAGTCAGCGAGGAGCAGCGGGGGATCGCCGGCCGCGTGGTCGTCGAAGGCCATGTCCTGATCAAGAAGGCCGAGCACGTAGGAGCGGTACGTGGCCGCCACCGTCTCCACCCCGCGACGGGGCATCACGCCACCGCCGCGCGGGAGCCGAAGACCCGCGTTATCGCGGGGAAGCAGACCGGCCCCACGCTGTACTCCGACCAGCTGACCTCGCGGGCGAATCGGTCAGCCGCCGCCGCGCTCTCGAATGCCACGACGATCTCCCGCACACGTTGGCTGTCACCGTCGAACCGGACCAGGCCGAACACCGTTTGCTCTACGTCCACGTGGTCACCTCCGGAAGGGCGAAGGGCCGGTTCCGGGCGGCTCGTGTGTGGCCCGTGGGGGTGGGCACCGCCCGGAACCGGCGGGATGCGGCGCCGTACCGGGGACCGCTGTCAGCCCGGTGAGAACCGCGATCACCAGTGCACCGTGGCCACCCCACAGCCCGGGACGCCGAGCACGCGGGATACCCGTGGGATACCTCGGGGAGGATCAGCAGCCCGCGGGGCGGAGCCGTCATCCGGGCTGCCGAGCAGTGTCCGCACTTGTACGATCACGCTGTGAGACGGGCCGCGACGTCACCCAACGACCAGGTGCGCGCCGCTCGCCTGCGCCACCCGTCGACGCTCACCCCAGGCGAGCCATTGTCCCGCCAGGAGCTTGCCGAACGCGTCAACCGGTGGATCTACGAGCAGGACCAGACGATCACCGAGATCGACGCCAACTACATCGGCAAACTGGAACGCGGCGTGATCCGCTGGCCGCAGCGCCGCTACCGCGAAGCCCTACGGGCCATTCTCCGAGCGGAGACAGACCGAGACCTGGGCTTTCACCGACCCGTACAGAGCGCGAACGGAGGTGTGGAGGTCGACCGCCAACAGTTCCTCCGCGCCGCTGCGGTCGCCAGCGCCGCAACGGCCCTTCCTGCCTAAAGATCTACGATAGTTCCGCACGCACACACGATGTCGCAATCTCCGAACTTGAAGGAATGGTAAACTCCCTTGCCATTGAATTGGGTTTGATTGCGGGAGAGCACATACGACTCGTAGGAAGCAGGCATCGTGCCAGCGGCCCCGCCCAGAGCGTCTACCGCGCCGTAGAAGAAATGAAGCACCGACCAGGAGCGATATCTAAAATCGGATCGCGCTACCCCGAGGCAGCCGTAACTCTCTTCCGTCGCGCGCAAAGTTCACATTTCGACAAGAGCCTGAGTTACCTTGCATACTACCAACTTCTGGAGTATTTTTTTCCCGTTTATTCCAGAAAGGATCTACTTGACAAGATCAAAAATACCATAAAGGATCCGAGATTCAATAAACACTCGGACGTAGACGTTGGCCGACTTGTCTACCTCGTCGAACACGATAGCCTAACTCGCGCCAGCGAGAGGGAACAGTTGGCGGGAGTAATCGGAAGTTGCATAAGTGGGCCGCGGCTAATGCGCCACCTGAGAAATGAAACTATTCGAAAATATCTCGCCGACAAAGAATCTCTACCTGAAGTTCCGACCATAAATCCGACCAATGCAAATATTCCACTGTCGAGACAGATTGCATCCCGCATCTACTCAATACGATGCAAGATTGTCCACACTAAAGATGGCGTGACACCCGGAATTCTAGACGACATACTACTGGTTGGCGGGTCGGCTTTAATGGTCGACCTTTACTTGATCGAAGAGATTGCAAAAGACGTGCTTGCCGCGAGCGGCGAACCGCTGAACTATTGATGGATGACGAACGCCGGTAGGCGACCGTGGAGTGAGCGCCCGCTTCTCTTAACCCGCGGGTCACTCATGTCATGCTCCAGCGCCGATCCGGCCAGGCTGACAGCCAAGTTGACAGCCAAGCCGTTCGACAGCGGCGGACGTTGACGGACATCAGTGGACGGAGCGCACCAGGTCAGCGGACGCGGCGGACGTCCACGGACGCCGTCGGGAGATCCAGATCTAACTTGGATCAGATGCGCTACCTCCATCTGCAAAGTGACCAGACCACAGGGCTGGCAGGCAAGTACACCTACAGTTAGCGGAGGAGCCGGGTTCAGATCACAGGCCGAGCCCACGGCCAGTACCAGCGGGCATCTACAGATGCCGACGGACAGCAGGTGATCCCCTAGCCCGAGGATCAACGCTCCCTGAGCGAGGAGTCGGCTGTGTAATTACATGCAGATGCGTTTAATGAACCAGTGAGTGTCAGGGGACCGCTCTACCCGTCGTCCCGTACCGTTCGGCCACCCGGAGGAAGCACTATGGTCGCCTCGACCCCCATATGACGTTTGAGAAGATCGAGGAGATGCGTACCGTCCCAAAGCTGAATCTGCTTCCCTTCGATCCATTCATAGGCACTTGGGCCGAAATGGCTGGTTGTGACCACGACGCCATGAGTCGCACCCTCATGCAAGAAGGTCCCGTACATTTCTCTGACTACCGCGGCCTCAACGGTTCCTTTGTAGCGTTTCGCTTGAAAGATCGCCTTTAGCGGGAAGACCGGGTCATCGCGAACTGCGACGATGTCGACTCCTCGATCGTTTGACCCCCTTGTTTGCTTTACCGTGTAGCCCATGGCCGCTACAAGGTCATGAATGAGTCTCTCGAACGACTTCCAATCGAGATCGAGGAGATTGGGTCGGAGACCGAGATCTACCGGCGCCTCGACTTCGATGAAACGATCGTCGTTCATGTCGAACTCGAGAATTGGCGGGACCGGCAATAGCTCTGCCGGGCTGCGTGACGTCCGAGCTTTAAATTTCTTTCGCAAGCAGTCATTAGGGTCAAGTTGCGTAAGATTCAACCCGAAAAAGGTTGAACGATCCGCGAGTAAGCTAACTAGAACCGGCTGTATCGGGTGCCCTGTCGAAGTATCGATTGTGTCGACTATTCCGTTCAGCACAACGTGGTCTACGAGATTGACCGGGTCGGCTTGGAAAATCTCGTAGATGCTACGCAGAACAACGGAACCAAGGAGCTTCGAATACCGACTGCGAATATCAGCGATAGCGCGCTTCTTTTCCGTGAAGGTTCCACTGTTCTTGACGTATCGGTAACTCTCAATGGGTGGAATGACGTCCGAGCGGGGGAGAATCAAGACCACCTTCAGTTGCCGCTGGTCCGGAATATACTCCACACGCCTACCGGTCGGAAAATCACTCGGAAAGGGTCGCTCATCCAGCACTCCTTCAAAGTATCCGCTGACGGCTATTTTTTCTTTTGCTTTCAGGCTTTGGCGAATCGCGGCAATTTTAGCTTCGTAATTTTCTTGGATTTCCGCGAGTTGCGAGAGTCGAGCTGCTTCACGATCCTCGTACTTCTTGACGGCCCCGCCGTGTTCCGCAGTGGCCGTGGCTACCTCGTCGCGATACGCCTTGGCCCGGACAAGGCGTCCCAGCCCAGTGGGAGCCTCCGGCAAGAAATCCTCTAGACTCGGCGCGGGTTCCGGAGTCGTGAGGTGCTTTAGGTCGGGAGGCGGAAGGTAGAGTCGCTTCCGATTAGCGGCGATGCGGGATCGATTCCCCGGGGTCAAAGCATCAGGCAGGATCGCATCAAGAGTGGCCAAGGTGACGGAAAGATCGTTGTTCATTTGCTCGGCAGCGCGTATCCCGCGCTCGTCTCGAAGCCGCTTCGCCTCACGGGTCTCCATAGCACCTCGCCTTTGCCGACACGACAGGACCCACAGGAGATCGAACACGCTGTGTTGCCAACCCCGGCAGGCTAGCTACACAGATGCACTCTTCAGGGTAGTTTGATTACAGCAGATCAGAATGCGCTATGTCTTGGGATCGCCGAAGCGGTCAACCACCTGCAGCCCGGCCAAGCCCTACCTCGAAATAGCAGACGGCGACCGTGGGCCACCTGCGGGCCGAGATGTAGGAGGAGCGCAGTCCCTGCCTACAGCACGAACAGCAGCGGACAGGTCGTGCTGCGGATCGAGAGACGGATGGCCACCCTGTAGCTCCACTAGCCGAGTCCCGGTACTGCAATTTTGCTGCAACAGGGGCGAACGCCCGAAGACGTGGGTGGACATCGCCGGGTGCGTGACCTGCACCGGCAGACAACAGTGGACGTTTGTGGACGGTGTGCCGAGGGCTAGGGATCAAAAGGTTTGGCCACATCCATGGGCCCGTCGAGGATCGGAGGACCTGCCAGCGGGGTGGGCTTGGTCGGCCACTCCTGGTGGATACCCATTCCCCGGCTGGGCGCCAGATGGTCTGACGGGGCACCGGCCGCGTCAAGGGCGCCCTTCGGGCCGTCCTTCGGACTGGCTGCGCCACCCTTGACCCGACCGGCGTCCCGCACAGGCGGAGGCGCTGACCGGGGAACGGGCGGAAGAAGTGGGAGGGTCCGGCGGGCTTCGCGACCCCCACCCGGCGCTCCGAGCCGCCGGCGGCGCTGTGGCGGGCGCCGGTCGATCCCGGCGATGGTCACGCTCCACCATCCTGTAACCAGCGGGGCCGCGGGTCCCGCCGCCCTGCAGCGGTCCGCAAACAGTCCGCAGGAGGGTGGAAAACGGTCCGCGTCAGTGGCAACTACTGAAAGCGAGAACCGCAGGTCAGATGGCCTGCCGACCGGATAGGTGCAGGTCAAAGGACTATGCCGTGGCACGAAGCAGATGAAGGCCGCCGCCAAGGCACAGAGTGGAGTCCACGGACGTGGTGTACGGATCGTGATCGTCTAGCGACTCGCCGGCGTGGCAGTTCGTGACGTAGAGCGACCACCGCGTGATCCTCACGAGAAACCTGCGAAAGCGACTCGATGAGGAGATACGCGATGGCCGTGCGTCCGACTGTGACCGATGCCGAAGGGCTCGGCAAGGAACTGCTGGCGGCGAGTCCTGATCTGCTGGGCTCGATGGTGAAGGCGTTCGCGGAGGCGTTGATGAGCGCCGAGGCGGACAGTGCCTGTGGCGCTGAATACGGCGAGATATCACCGGATCGCACGAATCGCCGTAACGGTTACCGGCCGCGCGAGTGGGATACCCGGGCCGGAACACTTGATCTCGCGATTCCGAAGCTGCGGGCCGGGTCGTACTTCCCGGAATGGCTGCTGACACGCCGCCGGCGGGCGGAACAGGCACTGATCTCGGTCGTCGCGACGTCGTATCTGCTCGGGGTGTCCACCCGCCGGGTCGACAAACTCGTCGAGCAGCTCGGGGTGGCGCACATCTCGAAGTCACAGGTGTCCGAGCTGGCGAAGCATCTCGACGGCCAGGTCGAGGCGTTCCGGTCGAGACCGTTGGACGCCGGTCCGTACCGGTTCGTGCAGGCGGACGCGTTGACGATGAAGGTCCGCGAGGGCGGCCGTGTGATCAACGTGCACTGTCTGCTCGCCGTCGGGGTCAACGGCGACGGGCACCGGGAGATCCTCGGCCTGGACGTCGTGAGCAGCGAGGACGGCGCCGGCTGGCTGGCGTTCTTCCGCGGCCTGGTCGCCCGGGGCCTGTCCGGGGTGCGCCTGGTGACCTCCGACGCCCACCGCGGCCTGGTCAACGCGATCGGAGCGACCCTGCCCGGCGCCTCGTGGCAGAGATGCCGTACCCACTACCTGCGAGACCTCCTCGTCCTCACACCGAAATCGTCGCAGCCCTGGGTCGCCACCGTCGTGAGAACAATCTTCGATCAGGCCGACGCGAACGAGGTCGTCGTCCAGTTCGACCGGGTCGTCGACGGGCTCACCGAAAAACTTCCTCGTGCCGCGGAACATCTCTCCGAAGCGAAAGCAGACCTGCTCGCGTTCACCGCCTACCCACGGGAGATCTGGCGGCAGATCTGGTCCTCAAACCCGCAGGAACGCCTGAACAAGGAAATCAGGCGACGCACCGACGTCGTGGGCATCTTCCCCGACCGCGGAGCCATCATACGTCTCGTCGGCGCGGTTCTCGCTGAACAGCACGACGAGTGGATCGAAACCCACCGCTACTTCGGTGTGGAAGTCCTCGCCAAAGTCGACGCCGCGAACAACCCATCCGACACACCCGAGATCAGCGTGACGCCCGAAGCCCTCGCCGCATAACCTTCCATCAGGATCACGCGGAGTCACTCTCCGTACACCACGCCCCCGGACGTGACC
>NZ_FAOZ01000025.1 GCF_001536285.1 Parafrankia irregularis
AGCTCGTCCACCAGCTCCAACAGCTCGGCCACCAGGTCACCCTGACAGCCTCACCCTGAGTCATTTTCGACTCAGTATTAGCCCACTTGATGGAGGAACTGTCATGAAACTCAGCAGCGAACGCATCCTGACCACGCACACCGGCAGCCTGCCCCGACCGGCCGGGTTGGCCGAGCTGATCCGGGCCCGGGAACAGGAGACCCTCTCAGTCGCGGACGCCGAGCACCTGCCCGACCGGATCGCGGACGCAGTTAGCGTGGTCGTCGACCATCAGGCCCGGGTCGGGCTGGATGTGATCAGCGACGGCGAGATGAGCAAGATCGGGTACGCCACCTACGTCAAGGAACGCCTCACCGGTTTCGACGTGGACGTTGCCGTGCCTGAGTGCGGCGGCCTGTCGATTGCCGATCTGGACGACTACCCTGGCATGGCCGAACGTTCCCTGGCCGGCTTGGAGACCGCGACACCCACCTGTACCGGCCCGATCAGCTACACCGGCAGCGCCTTGCTCGATACCGACCTGGCCAGCTTCGCAGCCGGCGTCGGTTCAATCTCAGCAGGATCGGGTCAGCCGGCCGAGCGGTTCATGAATGCCGCTTCACCTGGAGTGATCGCACTCTATCTTCCGAACCAGTTCTATGCCGGCCTGGATGAGTACCTGTTCGCGTTGGCCGAAGCGATGAGGGTCGAGTACGAGGCGATCACCGCAGCCGGGCTGGTCCTGCAGATCGACGCCCCGGATCTGGCGATGGGTCGGCACATCCAGTACACGCACCTGTCCGAGCAGGGATTCCTGGACCGGCTGCGCGTACACGTTGAGGCGGTCAACCACGCGCTCCGCAATATCGATCCGGCGAGGGTGCGGGTGCACCTGTGCTGGGGTAACTACCAGGGCCCGCACCACAAGGACGTCGGCCTGGACGTCATCCTGGACACGATCCTTCAGCTTAAGGCCGACGGACTGGTGTTCGAGGCCGCCAATCACCGCCACGCACATGAATGGCAGGTGCTGGCCGACGCGAAGATCCCCGAGCAGAAGGTCCTCATCCCGGGTGTCATCGACACCTCCAGCGTCTACATCGAACACCCCGAACTCATCGCCCAGCGCATCACCCGCTTCGCCGACATCGTCGGCCGCGAGCGCGTCATCCCCGGAACCGACTGCGGCTTCGCGTCCTTCGCTACCTTCCTCGCCGTCGACGAGAGCCTGGCCTGGGCGAAACTCGAATCCCTCACCGCCGGCGCTCGACTGGCCAGCGATCGGCTGTGGTCATGACCCGCACCACCCCGACCCACAGCACGACCGAGCGCTACGCGGCGCTGCCGGTGCTCGACCTGCGTGAGTTCGACCCTGGCGCTGATCCCGCGGTGCGCGGCCTGTTCCTTGAGCGGCTGCGCGAGACCTGCCATGACGTGGGTTTCCTCTACCTGGTGGGGCACGGCGTCGATGACACCCTGTTCCGGGAGGTCGAGGAGGTCACCCGAGCGTTCTTCGCTCTGCCCGAAGCTGATCGAATGTCGATCGCGATGACCCGGTCGCCACACTTCCGTGGCTACACCCCACTGGGTGGTGAACTCACGAACGGTCGGGCCGACCGGCGCGAGGAGATCGACCTCGGCCCGGAACGCCCCACCCCGGCACTGACGGTTGCCGATCCGCCATGGCGGCGGCTACTCGGTCCGAACCAGTGGCCAGTCGCAATACCGCAGTTCCGCGCCACGATGTTCACCTGGCACGAGCAGATGGACACCGTCGGGCACCGCCTGCTGCGTGCCCTCGCGACTAGCCTCGGTCAACCTGACGACCAGTTCGACAGCTGGGTCGACCCAGACCCTGAGGCCACCATCAAAGCCATCCACTATCCTCCATCCGGACCTGGCGGCGATCAGCAAGGCGTTGGCACCCACCGCGACTTCGGGCTGCTCACCTTCGTCCTGCAAGACGCCGTCGGTGGACTGCAGGTGGAGCGCGACGGGTGCTTCCTCGACGTCCCGCACCTGCCCGGCGCCCTGGTCGTCAATCTCGGCGAAATGCTGCAGCTCGCCACCCACGGCTACCTCAAGGCCACCGTCCACCGCGTCATCAGCCCGCCCGCTGGCATGCAGCGATTCTCGGTCATCTACTTCTTCAACCCGCGCCTGGACGCCACCCTCACTCCCATCGACCTGCCGGCCGAACTCGCTACCCAGGCAACGGGCGGACACAGTGCTGACCCGGACAACCCCATCCTCGCCACCTACGGCGAGAACATCCTCAAGGTGCGGCTGCGCGCCCACGCCGACGTCGCGCAACTCCACCACGCAGATTTGCTCGCCGCCGAGAACTGACCAGATCCACCGGCGCATCGCGACGCGCCTTCGGGCTCGCCCACGCGCCCCGTCGCCCATGCGCCTCACGGCCCCCACGGCCCCCACGGCGCCCAGTCATCCCCCGGACAGAAAGGAATTTGAACGCCATGTCAAGCCGCTGCGGTAGCGGGCTGTGGCACGGTCGGTGTGAACGTCCGGCCGTCGCGCAGCAGCGCCCACAGGACGTCGACCATGCGGCGAGCGAGAGCGAGCAGTGCTTGGATGTGGATCAGCCGCTCGTGGCGTTTGCGGTCGTAGAAGGTCCTCGACGGCCCTGGTACGCGGATGCTGGACAGGGCCGCCATGAAGAACACCCGCCGCAGCCTGCGGTTGTAACGCTTGGGGCGGCGCAGGTTCCCGGTGACGCGGCCGGAGTCACGGGCGACGGGCACGAGTCCCGCGTAGGAGGCCAGACCTCCGGCGGTCGTGAACCCGGCAAGGCTGCCACCGGTGACCACGACGAACTCCGCACCGAGGATCGGCCCGATCCCGGGCAGCGGCTCGATGATCTCCGCTTTGGGATGGATCCGGAACCGGCTGGTGATCAGCTTGTCGTTGTCCTTGATCTGCCGATCGAGATCCAGCAGGTAGGAAGCCAGCCGTGCGACGAGCACAGCGGTAGTGACCTCACCGGGAAGCCGCACCGTCTGCGCCTCGGCGGCCACTGCCGAGGCCGCCATGGCGAGGATGCCCTTGGGCCAGACGCCGTTCTCCCGCAGGAAAGCCGCGACGCCGCCCTCGCCTGCCGTGCGGATCGCCTGCGGGGTCTGGAAACCGGTGAGCAGGACCAACGCGGAACGGGTCGAGTAGTCGAAGGCGCGTTCCAGCGCAGGGAAGATGCCAGTCAGCAGGTCGCGGAGCCGGTTCACGCCGCGCGCCCAGTCCGCCATCAGATCCTCGCGGTGTGCGGTCAGACGGGGCAGCTCGACCACCAGATCGTCGGTGACGGTCACAGGGGTCAGATCAGCGCGCATCCGGGCGGTTTCGGCGATCACACGGGCGTCCTTGGCGTCGGACTTGCTCTCCCCGCGGAACACCCCGGCCATCCGGTTGACGACCCGGCCGGGCACGTAGACCACCTGCTGCCCACTCGCCACCAGCACCGCTGTCAGCAGCGCCGCGGCGCTGCCGGTCAGATCGATCGCCCAGCGCACCTCGCCGGCGACCTGCCCGGCGCGGGTGACGAGCTGCTCGATCACGGCCTGGTCGTTGGCCACCTTCCGCGAGAACACCACCTTGCCGGCCGCTTCCATCGCGCACGCGTGATGCGTCGCCTTGCCCACATCCACACCGACCCAGACCAGCGGCCGATCCACTACGCCCGTACTCCTGTTATCGCAGGTCAACCCCACGGACAGCCCCGCCAGCAGGTCCCTTAACAGCGACGGTCCGCATCAGATCTGAATCAGCGGCCAGGGCGTCCAGAGCGACGGGGCGGCCATTCCTTCCGAGCCGCCGTGCGGCAGACACGCCACAAGCCACACCCCATCACCCCGGGCATCCGGGGCACCACCCCGAACAACATCGACCTTAGGGACCTCGCCATGACCGTTGATGCCCCGCCCACATCGGTGGCAACGCATGTACCGCTACAGACCGAGGCCGAGGCCCCGCCCGACCCGCCGGTCACGAACCCGCTGCGAGGCAACCCCGGCATCGTCGGCATCCCGATTACCATCGCTGGCGCGCTCGGACTCGGCTTTGTCGACGCCGGCTACGTGCCCGCCGAGGCCGCCGCCGCCGGCATCCCGACCATCCTCGCCGCAACCTCGATCGGGCTGCTACTGGCTACCGTCTGGGCCGCCGTGCTCGGGCAAAACGCATCGGCCAGCCTGTTCGCCGTCTTCTTCGGCTTCTACGCCAGCTACGCCGCGCTCGCCCTCGGACTCACGCACAACTGGTACGGCATCCCCGATGACCAGATCGTGCACACGCAAGCCATCTGGCTGATCTGCTGGCTAGTCACCATTGCCATGCTCACTCTGGTCACCATACGGCTGCCTTGGAGCTTCACCCTACTCCTCGGCCTGGTCGACGTCGCCCTCCTCCTGCTGCTCGTCGGCACCCTGGATGCCAACACCACCCTTGTCCATCTCGGCGGGTACGTGGTCTTCGCCTTCGTCGCCGTCGCCGTCTACCTGTATGTCGATCTTATGTGGAGCGAGACCGGTGGTCGCGGACTTCCTCTCGGTAGACCTCTCGTATCCTGACTCAATCGCTGTAACAAAGTTGCATCGCGAAGTCTATTCATGATATATGAGTTTCATAAACGTTACGGTTTACCGGCCCTTTGGAGGATCACGTTGCTGGTCGACCCTCTTGACCTCGCGACTTGGCGGGGCAGCGGCGTTCTTCTCATGGGCGGCTTCCTCGGCCCGGAGCGCCTGCGGGAGGTCAGGCGCTGGGTCGATGAGATCGAGGCTTTGCCGGGCGGCGAGGATGGTCTGCTGCAGTATGACGAGACCACCGGGGACGGGTTCTCGGTGCGCTGCCGCACCGAGAACATCGTGCCCTGCCATGACGGTATGCGTGCCCTGCTCACCCGGGGCGCGCTGATCGACATTGCCAGCACGTTGCTCGGCGAGCCCGCCGTCCTCTACAAAGAAAAGATCAACTACAAGCAATCCGGCGGTGCCGGGTTCGCCCCGCACCAGGACGCGCCCGCCTACCCCTTTGTCCGGTGCACCATCACCTGCATGATCGCTATCGACGATTCCACCACCGACAACGGCTGTCTGGACATCGTCGAAGGCATGCACCACGACCCCCTGCCTACCGATGATGTCGGCTGCATCCCCGCTTATCTCGCCGAGATCCTCCCATGGAAATCCGTCCCAGTCCGCGCTGGGTCGCTGCTCTGGTTCAACTGGTACGTTCCTCACCGCTCCGGAGCCAACATCTCACCCCATCGTCGCCGGGCCATCTACCTCACCTACAACGCAGCCTCCGACGGTGACCATCGCCACCACTACTACCAGGAAAAGCGGCACCGCCTCGCCGCCGGCACCGACCGAATCAGCCTCATCGGCCACTTCACCGGCGACAGCCACGTCAGCACCCAGGACACCCAGGAATCTGTATGAATACCGACAGGCTCCTCCACGGCACCTTCACTGACGCGGACGAGTTCTGCGACGAACTGTTCGCCTACCTCACCGCCGTTGGCCAAAGTCAATACGACGAAACCGTCACCCAACTCGAACACGCCCGGCAAACCGCCGCTCTCGCCGAAGCCGACGGCTACGACCAGCCTGCACAGGTCGCCGCGCTGCTGCACGACATCGGCCATCTCCTCCTCGACGAACACGACGCGCACCGCGACTTCCTCGTCGAAGACCTCCATCACGAAATTGTCGGAGCACGTTACCTGACCCGATGGTTCGGCCCCGATCTCGGCGCTCCGGCGGCGCTGCACGTCAAAGCCAAGCGCTATCTCGTGGCCACCGACCCTGCCTACGCCAACAGCCTGTCCGAGGCCTCTACCCGAAGCCTACGCGTCCAAGGTGGCCCGATGACTGGTAAAGAAGTCGATGACTTCCTTCGCCTGCAACATGCCGACCTCGCCCTCGCGTTGCGTCGGTGGGATGACAACGCCAAGCGAGTCAACGTCGCAGTACCGGAACTTGGCCATTGGCGTCCGGCTGTCTGCCGGTGCGTAAGAGCCTGTTTGGAATCTTGATCTATTTCACGACCTCGACCGTGGTGGCGAGGACGTCTTTCGCCCACCCGACGAGGGTGCCGGAAAGCCCGCGTCGGTGAACAGGTGCCGGCAGTGGCGGTGATCGAAGTAGAGGTCGACCAGCAGCTGGCGGGCGCCGCGGCGGTCCTGGACGCTGGCCGGGACGACGAGCACGACCAGCAGGAGCCCGAGGGTGTCGGTGATGACGAACCGCTTACGGCAGTCTCACTGCCCCGCTGGTGCTTCCTGACGGGTCGTTTCAGGCCCGAAACCGGGGAACCCCACAAGGGTCGTTATGTTTAGCTGAGCATAAACCGCCTAATGAGCAGCGCTGGATTATGCGCAGTGCTGGCCTGTCGGGCCTGGTGAGGGCCCGACCGGGGCTTGAGTGCTGCGCATAACACGCCGACGATCACTGATCGGCGGTTCGGCATGGTGCCGGGCTGGTTTGATCGGATGAGGTGAGCCCCGTTTCCCGGACACCTGCGTAGTAGGAACCTTATCCGGCTTATGCGGCATCCGCAATGGTGAGAGGTCGTCGAACCTGCGACGAGGGTCGTCACCGGCCCAACGGTGCAGCTTGGCCTGGATCTCCAGTACCCGGCGTTCCGCCTCAAATAGAGCGGCCGCCGGTTCGTCGGTGTTCACCGACGACCTCCTGGCGTTCCAGCACGTCCACCGCCGACTTGCTGGCCCCCTTCGCCATGCGCGGGCCTCTCGCCCGCTCGGACTTCTACGGGGCCTCCGCCCCGTCCCGCGCCTTTGACAGACGACGTGTCTATCCCGCTACTCGGGGTGGCTCCCGGGAAAAGGGAACGACACGGGACAGTTCCCGTGTTCACTGAGAATCGATCGACCAGTCCGGCATCCAGCTTTGCCCCGGCAGCATCGCCACGGTTACGCCGCAGGCTTTCACCGTGGCCTCCCCACCGACACGCCAAGTCGGCTACGGAGTCGGCCCGCCCGCCAGGCGGACCGTGCACTGCATCCCGGCCTATCCACCAGATTTAAGCCGGTGCCACGCTTACGGAGCTTTACCACTGGTTCCTCTCGTACACCCTCTGGTCTCGCTCGCCGGACCCGGCCCGTCTGGCAGTCCCGAGCAGTCCCAGCTTTGTCAGCGCTGCTTCCCGCCCTCCCCGGCGTCTCCCGGGTCGGACTGCGCTCAGCTCCCACCGGACTGCTGCGACAGCCCAGCGAGGAGGTCTCGCACCTCCTTCGATCCTCAGCATCTCACGGCGCAAACAAGATCTGCGCCAGATCGTGTGAACATGAAAACGGAAGGTGAGCGTTATGTGATGGCGGCCTTACTTTCTGAAATGCTGTGCGGGAGATGGAGGGTGCGGCGCTCCTTCGTAGCGAGCACCGTGAGGCCCTTCGGAGTCGCCCTGCGGGGGGAGGCTCCAAACCACCCAGCGGTGCCTTAGCTGAAGACTGTGGTATTGAACGGTCTGGGAAAAGCCCGGGTGAACCCGGGCAGGTAGGGATCGGTAAGATGAGCGAAAGGGTGTAAGCCTACTGCCGTCTGAAGCGTCGCAACTGATTTAGATGACGTCGAAACCAGGGTCTGATCTGCATCCTGGGATGAGCTCGGGGGATACCCGTTTACTGCCCGGGTGGCGTCCGGCGTAGAGGTGGCATCAGACCGATCTGCTGCTCTCGTACGGAACATGTGAACGCGTGCGGCGAAAGTGACTACGGCCGGGTTGGTCGGAGGCGAGAAGGGACGCGCCAAGCGGCGGAATCCGCAAGGAGCAGGTACCGGTTGCGAAGCGCGCGGGCGGACCTTCCCGAGTAGCTATGAAAGCCGGATTTTCGCGGTCGGGTTGGAGCCAAGGGGAAGGGCTGCGTGGAACACAAGTGCGCGCAACCGTCTTAAGGGGAGGATGCGTGTGAGTGGACCAGCATCGCGGGGCAAGTCGTTCAAGGTCCCCAAACAGCTGGTGTGGGATGCCTGGCTGAAAGTGAAGGAAAACGGTGGGGCACCTGGGGTCGACGGTGTGACGGTTGAGCAGTTCGAGGCGAACGTGAAAGACCGCCTGTATGTGCTGTGGAACCGCATGTCGTCGGGGTCGTACTTCCCCGGGCCTGTCCGGGCGATGGAGATTCCAAAGAACGACGGGAAAGGAGGGGTAAGGGTCCTAGGTATTCCCAACGTGGCAGATCGCGTAGCGCAGACGGTGCTGAAGCTGGCCCTGGAGCCGACGGTCGAGCCGGTGTTCCACCGGAACTCGTTCGGATACAGACCAGGCCGCTCGCAGCGCCAAGCACTCGAGGTCTGCCGCAAGCGGTGCTGGTCGCATGACTGGGTCGTCGACCTGGACGTGCGGAAATTCTTCGACACAGTGCCATGGGAACAGTTGCTCAAGGCGGTGGCGTACCACACGGACCAGAAATGGGTCCTGATCTACGTGGAACGCTGCCTGAAAGCGCCGATGAAGCATGCCGACGGAACCCTGGAAGAAAGAACCATGGGCACGGTTCAGGGTGGTCCATTCTCCCCGCTAGCGGCCAACATCTATCTGCACTGGGGCCTTGACGCCTGGATGGCGCGCGAGTTCCCGGCCGTTCCTTTCGAGCGGTGGGCGGACGATGTTGTGTTTCACTGTGTAAGCCTGGAGCAGGCCAAGGAAGTACGGGACGCGGTGGCGGCAAGGCTGGTCGAAGTCGGGTTAGAAGCTCACCCCGACAAGACCCGGATCGTGTACTGCAAGGACAGCAACCGTGGCGGCGACCATGAAAACACGTCGTTCACGTTCCTGTCCTACACCTTCCGGCCACGAGTAGCGTGGAACAAGACCCAGAAGAAGCGCTTCACCAGCTTCATCCCGGGTGCCGCGCCGGATCGGGTGACTTCGTTCAGCCGCGAAATGCACGACCTGAGACTGCACAGGCGAACGAACCTGACACTGGATCAACTCGCCGCAAACATCAACCCGAGAGTGGCGGGCTGGATGGCGTATTTCACCATGTTCTATCCGAGCGTGGTGCTCCCCGTCGGCAGGCGCATTGACAGCCATCTCGTGCGCTGGGCCAGGAAGAAGTACAAACGACTGACAGGAAGTGGCTTCGGACATGGCATCGAGCGCCAGATGTACGCGGCATCGAGCACCATTCGATCTTACGGTGAAGATCGAATGTCGGTGAGTTCGAGCGCCACCCGCGGGCCGGGGTGCCGGTGGTGCTGGCGTGGCCCGGGCTGTGGCATCTGTGTGGTGCGCCCGGTCCCGACCGCGACGCGGCGGTGGGAGTATCGGCGGTACTACTCGCCGTAAAGAGGCTGCTATGGCGTCGCAGGCCGACCGGGTCGCGTTGTTCGCGGCGATTCGCCGTGATCTCCGTGATGGAATGTCGAGCCGGGCGATCGCGCAGAAGTATCGGGTGAGCCGGCACACGGTGGCCGCGGCCGCGGCGTCGGCGTGGCCGGAGCCACGGAAGAAACCACCGCCGCGTGGAAGCCGGCTGGACGAGTACGCGGCTGTGATCGATGAGATGTTGCGCGCGGATCTGGACGCACCCCGCAAGCAGCGGCACACGGCGACGCGTATCACGGATCGACTGGTGGCGGAGCATGGGGCGGTCGGAGTGACCTATCGGATGGTGCGGCTCTACGTCTCCGAGCGACGCCCACAGATCTGGGCGGAGGCAGGACGTGGACCGCAGCGTGGTTTCATCATCCAATCACACCAGCCCGGAATGGAAGCGGAGGTCGATTTCGGGGAGGTCGCGATCCGGCTCCGCGGAGAGCTGGTGAAGTGCGCGTTGTTCTCACTCCGGATGTCGTATTCAGGAAAATCGGTTCACCGGGTTTTCTCCTCGGCCGGGCAGGAAGCTTTCCTGGAAGGGCATGTCCACGCGTTCGACGTGCTCGGTGGAGTACCGCGAGGGAAGATCCGGTACGACAACCTCAAGGCGGCGGTCGCGACCGTGCTCGGCCCGGACCGGGGCCGGGTCGAGGCGGCGCGGTGGACCGCGTTCCGGTCGCACTACGGCGTCGAGGCGTTCTACTGCCGGCCCGGACTCGACGGGGCCCACGAGAAAGGCGGCGTCGAGGGCGACATCGGCTGGTTCCGCCGCAACCACCTGGTCCCGGTGCCCGAGGTCGATTCCCTCGCCGAACTGAACGGGATGATCGACCGCTGGGACACCGAGGACGACGGCCGGCGGATCGGAGCCAGAGCGCGCACCGTCGCTGACGACTTCGCCACCGAGGCGCCGCTGCTGGCCCCGCTACCCGACGAACGGTTCCCCACGGCGCTGGTCGCCACGGTCCGGGTCGACCGCTACGCCCAGGTCATGGTCCGCACGAACCGCTACTCGGTGCCCGCCCGGCTGATCGGCCGGCGGTTACGCGTCGAGGCCGGCGCCTCCGAGATCGTCATCTACGACGGCCGGGCCGAGGTCGCCCGCCACGAACGGCTGTCCGGCCGGATGTCGACACGGCTCGAACTCGACCACTACCTGGAGATCCTGCTCCGCAAACCCGGTGCTTTGCCCGGCGCGACGGTCCTCGAACAGGCCCGCGCCGCGGGGAAGTTCACCCCGGTCCACGACGCCTGGTGGGCCGCCGCCCGCAAGACCCACGGCGATGCCGAGGGCACCCGCGCGTTGATCGGGGTACTCCTGCTCGGCCGACACCTGCCCGCCGAGCACCTCGTCGCCGGCCTGGCCACCGCGCTACGCGCTGGCGCACTGACCGTCGACGCGGTCGCGCTGGAAGCACGCAAGGCCGCCGAAGCCGACCAGCATCCCCCAGCCGACGAACCCCCGACCGCCACCGGTCCGAAGGCCACCGTCAGTTCCCTGACCGTCCGCCGGCTCACCGCGCTGCCGTCGGACACCCGGCCCCTGCCCTCCGTCGCCGCCTACGACCAGCTGCTGCGCCATCCACGTCCCGGAGCAGGAGGAACCTCATGACCGCCACCCGCCCCCGTGGCATGACCGACCAGGCCGCCGAAGCCGCGATCGACCAGGCCTGCCGCCTGCTACGCCTACCCACGATCCGCCGCCAGTTCCCCGACCTCACCCAGGCCGCGACCCGCGAACAGATGACCTACCTGGGATTCCTCGCGGAACTCCTCCTCGCTGAATGCGACGACCGTGACCGGCGCCGCTCCGACCGGCAGATCAAAGCCGCCGGGTTCCCCCGCACGAAAGCACTGCGCGAGTTCGACTACACCGCCAACCCCCACGTCGATCCCGCCACCATCCACACCCTCGCCGCCTGCGACTGGGTCACCAAAGGCCAGCCCCTCTGCCTCATCGGAGATTCCGGAACCGGGAAATCCCATCTCCTCATCGCGCTCGGCACCGAAGCCGCGATGAAAGGCCACCGTGTCCGCTACACCCTCGCGACGAAACTCGTGAACGAACTCGTCGAGGCCGCCGACGAGAAACAACTCACCAAAACCATCGCCCGCTACGGCCGCGTCGATCTTCTCTGCATCGACGAACTCGGCTACATGGAACTCGACCGCCACGGCGCCGAACTCCTCTTCCAGGTCCTCACCGAACGCGAAGAGAAGAACAGCGTCGCGATCGCCTCCAACGAAAGCTTCGGCGGCTGGACAAAAACCTTCACCGACCCCCGCCTCTGCGCCGCGATCGTCGACCGGCTCACCTTCGGCGGCACCATCATCGAGACCGGCACCCAGTCCTACCGGCTCGCCCACACCCGCGCCCGCGCCACCCCCAACAGCCCACCCCAGAACTGACGCCCAGACCCCCCACCGTCGGTGGCGCTCACTCTCACCGACACGACCCACCAGCCCTCCACGACCGGCGCTCACTCCCACCGCCAAACGGTGCCCACTCCCAGCGTCACAGCCAGACAGGAAGCGAGCACAGGGCGCGGGCATGGCTCAGCGGCGTCCGGGAACGGGCCCCTGACCTGTTTGCGCACTGGGCGTTGCGGTACTGACCGTCCCGTGGGGCGGTGCGGACGCCGACGGCTACGGCCAACCTCCGTGGGATGAGCTACAACCCGTGGCGAGTCCGTGTTGTGCGGCAAGAGCCGGATGAGCCGAGAGGTTCACGTCCGGATCCGTGGGCGCCTGGGGGCGAAACTCCCCCGGGCGACCCGACCCACTTCCACCTTCATAGCCACCCGGCAGAAGAACGCCAGCCCCCACACCGTCGCCGCCTACCGTGACACCTGCCGGCTCCTACTCGCCTTCGCCCAGAGCACGACCGGCACACAGCACAGCCAGCTCAGCCTCGCTGACCCGAACGCCACGCTCATCGGCGAGTTCCTTCATCACCTTGAACAACAGCCTGGGAACGGAACCGCCACCCGCAACGCCCGCCTGGCCGCGATCCACTCCCTGTTCACCTACGCCGCCCCCAGAACTCCCGAGCACGCCGCCGTGATCAGCCAGGTTCTGGCGATCCCACCGCGGCGGCGCGAACGGGCGATCGTCAGCTACCTCACCACCGAGGAGATCGATGCGCTGGTCGCGGCACCCGACCGCAGCACCTGGCACGGCCGCCGCGACCTGTCCCTGCTTCTGCTCGACGTCCAGACCGGGCTGCGCGTCTCCGAGCTCACCGGCCTGACCAGGCACGACGACGTTGACGGTGGCCTTCAGATACTCGGTCTGGTGGCGATCCTCTCGGCCGGCCGCGGGTGAGCCCTTGCATCCGCCTTCGACCCAA
The DNA here is from genome assembly GCF_001536285.1 of Parafrankia irregularis. Taxonomy (NCBI): domain Bacteria; kingdom Bacillati; phylum Actinomycetota; class Actinomycetes; order Frankiales; family Frankiaceae; genus Parafrankia; species Parafrankia irregularis. The sequence continues at coordinate 12,683 of NZ_FAOZ01000025.1, forward strand.
GGGCTGTTTGCCGGTACCCCTGGCTGGATCAGGGCTTCTTATCGTGGGGCAAAGGCGGCCTGGTGACTGGGACCACGCGCAGGAGCCTTTCCAAACCGGCGTAGTCGTCGGGGTTGGTGGTAAACAGCGGAAGACCCTCCGCGATCGCCGTGGCGGCAATCATCAGGTCCGCGATCCGGCGCCGCGGCTTGCGACCCGCAGCGACGACAGCCGCGGACGCCCGGCCGTAGACCCGCGCGGTCTCGGCGTCGAACGGGATCGGGTCGAACTCGTTCTCAACGCGCTGGAGGATGTCCATCCGCCGGGCGCGTTCCTCATGCTCGTCGTACAGGTCCTGCTCGTCGTTGCGGCGGACCTGGTGCGGCCCGGCGGACAGCTCCGCGAGCGTCACCACGCTGATCGCCATCTCGTCTGGAAGCTCAGCAACGCTGACCCAGCCGCGCAGTATAAGGATGTTGGTGTCCAACAGGCCCTGCCGGACGGGCTCAGTGGTCATAGGCGCTCGTCGCCTCGTGGTCAGCCGCCGCCTCCTGGTCGGAGCGGAACGCATCAGGATCAACCGCAGGGGCGTTGCGCGACATCGCGGCGAACTCCTGCCGAGAGATGAACCGGCGTCGACGCCGGATCGGGACGAGCTGCCCGATCTGATGGCCATCCCGCGTGACCGTGAATGTCTGCCCATGCTCGACAGCGTCCATGATCTCCCGCGACCTTGACCGCAGGTCCCGCTGCGTGATCTCAGGACTACTCACTTTGACAGCGTAGCACCCCGTGGCACGCCGTGCCGCGACGGAGCCTTGAGGTCGTGAATCCAGGTTCACTGGCCGCTGATCTCGGTGCGTTAAGCACGCTTGGCGGTCGAAGGAGACCGGGGCAAGGACGTCAGCACTCGCGTCCTCCGGGCGAGATGTCGGCGAGAGCCAGTCGAAAGCCGTGCTGGGTCCGCAGAAGTTACAGCGCGTGGTGCGGCGTGGGGTGGACCGCGACGGCGGCACCAGGGCCGGGAGCCTGAGCTCAGCTCAGCAGGCGGGTAAGGCTGGCCTCGAGGTGGGGGAATCCGACGCGTTCCTGCTCGAGTCGGATCGCGGCGCCGTAGGTGCCCGCGACGAGGTCGTCGTGCAGGGCGGCCTCCGCCGGGGTGAGGTGGGAAAGGGGGCCGCGGGCCTGGGTGGGTTCACGAACCCACTGCTCGGGATGGGCCAGCAGCGTGGCGCGGTCCATGAGGAACGACTCGACGGTGGGGGCCGTGGCGCGCAGCCGGTCGAGGATCGCGAAACCGTGGGTGTCGAGGTCGCCCCAGTAGTAGACGCGGCGGGCGGAAAGCCAGGGGAGCGCGGCGAAGGCCGTGAAACCATAACCGCCGCCGAAGACCGCGATCGCGTCGGGCACGGCTGGGAACGCCAGGTAGGTGATTTCGTTCTCCAGGACGAACACGGTGCCGACGTCGGCTGCGGCGGCTTCGAGACTGTCGAGCCGCACGGTCATTTCGGGGACACCTGGCAGCCGGGGCGGGGTCGCGCCGAGTGTTCGGAATCGGACGTAGAGCGGTGGTATCCGGAAGCCGTACCGCCGGGCGAACTGCGCTTTCGGAACCGTCTGGTCGATCGTGTCGGCGGGAAGAACAACGTCGAGAAGGTCGGCGAGCACCGCCCGGTGGGTCTCGATGAACTTGGTGTCGACGCCCGGCACGGGAACCTGTCGCAGGTACCGGCTGTGGCCTCGCTCGCTGACCAGCCAGCGCACCGTCGCGAGAACTCGCGTCCACTCGGCGTCCGGCTGATGCGCGAGCACTCGCAGGGGATGGGCGTTCATCCAGTTCACGAGCATCGCCGCGTGTGCGCCCGTCGGAACCGAGTCCCGGAGCTGGGTGAACCGGCGCACCTCGGCGGTCACCTGGAGAAGCCGCCAGAGCGCTTCCCAGCCGCCGTCGACGACAAGCCGGGCGGGTAGCTCGTTCGCGCCGATGCTGCGACGGCCGACCGATTTCATCACGAGCTGCAGGTCAGCCGAGCGGTCCACCACGGCGAGCCATTCCTGGCGCCAGGCGCGGACCTCGTCGAACCGGTCGGTGAGGTCGCGGCCCACCGGCCCACGCAGAGTCACGTCAACCGGATGGAACGGCTGGCCCGCGGCCCATGCGGCGAGCAGTTGTCCGTCGTCCCAGCGGCGGCGCAGATGTGTGCGTACGTCGGCGAGCGTCGTCCATCCGACCGCCCGTCTCCGGGTCACCGGACGGTCACGAGTTCAGCCGCGAGCCGGTGCGCGCGGCGCGCCCGATACTCCACGACGGTCAGGTTCTGCAGGCGGGAGTAGCTGCCCGACTGGTTGTCGACGAAGCCGACGGACGAGACGTACTGCTCGATGACGTGGATCTTCTGCAAGGGTGTGACGATCAGCAGCTGCAGTCCGAGCCGCGCGAACAGGCCCAGGGCGAACCGGGTCGACCCGTCGGAGCCGCGGCCGAACGCCTCGTCGATGACGACGAACCGGAATGTCCGCGGGCCGGAGTCGAGCCTGAACTGGTAGGCCAGTGAGGCGGCGAGGATTGTGTAGGCGAGCTTCTCCTTCTGGCCGCCGGACTTGCCGCCGGAGTCGCTGTAGTGCTCGCGCTCGGTGTCGTCGGCCGCCGAGCGTTCCGACGCGGAGAAGACGAACCAGTTGCGGACGTCGGTGACCCGGCGGGTCCAGACCCGGTCGGCGTCGGTCTGGCCCTCTCTGCCGCGCAGCCGCTCGACGATCCGGCTGACCTGAAGGAACTTCTCCTCGGAGTACTGGTCCGACTCGCCCCCGGATCCGAGCGAGCCTTCGGTACACGCGCGCAGGTCTGCGCGGAACTGCCGAACCTCCATATTCGGGGTGTCTTCGAGCTCGAGGCGGATGAAGGTACCCGCGTTGTACTCGATGGACGTCAGCGACGCGTTGATGATCTCGGCCCGTGTACGGATCTGTTCGCGCTGCTCGAGCAGCTTGGCCTGGAACATCGCGATGTCGCGGATCGTGTTGGTGTTCAGGTAGTTCTTGAACTCCTGCTCGAAGCGGGGCAGATCATCACGGATCAGCCGGGTGTGCAGCTCGCGGTACCCACCGATGGCGGCCACCGACGCATCCAGCTCCACGGTCTCCAGCGGGTACCCCTGGCGGAATCTCCCCATCTTCGCCACGACCCGTTGCCCGGCCCGCGCGCGCCGCTCCGCCACCTGCCGGGACTCCGTCCGGATCGCGTCGTCGAGGTCGCGCCCGGCGTCGGCCCAGTCGAGGGGAGTCGTCGGCGGCGGCGTCGGAAGCCGCTCGCCGAGGCTGGCGAAGCTGGCGCATGCCAGCGCGTACGCGGGTAACGCGGTCAGCGCCTCGGACCGGGCGAACTCGGTCTCGGCGTTGGACTGGCGCGTCGTGAGACCGCCGACGCGCTCGCGCATCGCGTCGCCGTCCCGCACCGCCGCCGCGAGGTCGCGCCGGACCCTCTCGAGCCGGTGGTCGATCGCGGCGAGCTCCGCGGACGCGGCGACGAGCTGGGCTTTCTCCGCCCGCAACGCGTCGAGTTCGGCGGCGGCCGAACGCCAGTCGATCTCGAGCCATGCCCGGGTCTCGCCGAGCAGGCTCAGATCGAGCTCCTGGCGGCCGAGCGCGGCGATGTCCTTGGTGAGCTTCTCGCGACGCCCGGCTATCGCGGTCAGGTCCGTCTGGACCTGCGTCGCGCGGGCGATGATCGCGGCGATCTTCTGCTCGTTGCTCCATCCCAGGACGTACTTCGTCCGGTCGTCGACCCGCCACCGGTCGTCCTTCTCATGGCGGCCGCCGGTGTGCTTGATCTGCCCGGCGCGGGTGACCGCCTTCGTCGCCCGGCGGAAGTCGTCGAGGCTGTCGACGCAGGCGTAGTCGGCGCGGACCTCCAGCTCGCGGCGCAGCCACGGGAGGAACGGCGAATCCGCCTTCAGGTCGAGGCGGTCGACGAGCAGCACGTCGCCGCCGGTGAACTGCTGCTGCCGCGGCGGCGGCGCCTGCGGGATGCGGAAGTAGATCAGCCGCGCTCGCAGATGGTTGCGGTCGATCCACTCCGATGCCGCCCGGTAGTGCCGCTCCGGCACGAGGAGAGACAGGCCGAAGCCGCGCAGCAGCCGCTCGGCCGCGCCCTCCCAGGCACGGTGCTCGGACGAGACCTGGATCAGCTCGGCCGCGAACGGAAGGTCGCCGGCGTCAAGCCCGGTCTCGGCGCACAACCGGCGACGCAGGTCCAGGCTCTGCGCCGGGATGTTGCTGCGACGCTGCCGAAGGCTGGCGATCTCCTCACCCAGCAGATCCGACTCCGCCCGGCGGGCCGCGAGCTGGACGTCCAGCTCGGAACGACGCGTTTCGAGCGTGCCGCGCTCCTCGGCGAGCCGGCTGGCCAGGGCGGCAAACTCGCGGCGGCGCTCGTCGAACCGAGCCTCGTCGACGACGGCCGCCAGGCCGAGCGTCGCGAGTCGACCCTCGAAGATCTCGGCCTTGGCCGCTCGCTGGGCGCGTTCCCTGCCCGCGCGTTCCAGGTCCTTCTCGATCTCGCCGAGCCGGCCACCGCCGAGGCCCGCGCGCTGCAGTTGCAGCCGGACGTCCTCGTCACGCAAAGTGGTGACCTGCTGGTCCAACCGGGCGGCCTCGCCACGGCCCGCCGTGATCCGGACGCCCAGCTGCGCCAGCTCACCACGTAGGAACGTCGCGGTCCTGTCGGCGACGAAGTAGCGCACGGCGCCGGCCTCGGCGCCCAGCGCCTGCTCCCGCTCTCCAAGGGCGTCGTACTCGTCGCAGTCGGCGAGTAGCGGGGTGAGCATCGCCAGCTGGTCGCGTGCGCGCCGGACGGCGGTGTGCGCCCTGGTCAGATCTTCGAAGTGGGCCACCACCTCGTCGATCCGCCGCTGGACGTCCTGCTTCTCCAGCATGTGCGACCGGACGAACTCGTTCAGGTCGCCGACCGACTTCATCGACACGGTCTGGTGGAACAGCTCCATCGCCTGGTCGGACTCGATGCCGAGCAGCCGGCGAAAGGTCCGACCGTAGGCCGGGAACTCGTCGTTGACCTCCGCGCCGGATTTTCGCAGCCGGCGTTTGAGCGCGGTGATGTCCGCGCCGAAGTCGCCGAAGTCGGCCGCGAGCGTAAGGTGGCGTCCGGCCGTGACGAAGAACCGCCTTGGCTGCCCCGGCTCGTCGGCTGCCTGCCAGAACACCTGCGCGAGGCTGACGGTGGCGTCCACGGCCTCGTTGACAAACACCCCGAGCAGCACCGAGTATGTCGTCCCGTCGGTGCGCAGCCCGACCGGGCGGGATCCACCGGTGGACTCGTTGCGCTCGGACTTGTAGTGGCCCTCGACGTAGGAGCGCAGCGTGCGCTCGCGAGCCTCGGCGCCGGCGGCCCGATTGTAGGAGATCCGCTGGGCGGGCAGCAGAAGCGTGGTGACCGCGTCGACGATCGTCGACTTACCGGAGCCGATGTCGCCGGTGAGCAGCGCGTTGTCGCCACCGACCCGCAGCGTCCAGACCCGCTGGTGAAACGTCCCCCAGTTGAGGACTTCCAGCCGGTCGAGCCGGAATCCGACACGGCCAGGCGCGGGCTCGGTCTCCTCGGCTGGAGCCGCTGGTCGCGTCGTCACGCGGTCTCCTCGGTGGGGCCGGCCAGCGACGCCGCGTACCGGGCGAGGCCCTCGTCGAATCCAGAAAGCCACTGCGCGTCCACGAACGCCTTCAGAATCCGGCGCACCTCGAAGGTCTCCTCGGAGCCCGGCAGCTTGCGCAGGAATCCTAGGTCGACGGCCTTCCCGAGGTGAGTGTCGATCTCGTCGACGAGCCGGGCCTCGTTGCGCCCCGCCGGCAGGAACATGCGCATCATCTCGACGACGTCGGCGCGCGCGAGCACGAGCCTGGTGTCGGCGTTGTCGGTGTCGAACTCGGCGAGCCGCTTGCGCAGCAGAGCCAGCAGCAGACTGACGGGGAACGACAGCGCCCGCCGCGCGATCAGCCGGGGCGGCCCGTCCTGCGCCTCGTCGTCCGGCCGCGAGCGCAGAAAGGCATAGCCCTCGGCCTCGTCGACGATGACCTGCAGTCCGATGACGTCGACGTAGTCGCTCACCTGGGCCCGCAGACCGAGCAGGTGACGCCACACCTTGTCGTGCTGGTCCCGGTAGACGGGACCCTTCATCAGGCTGGTCAGGACCAGAGGAAGATCCAGCTCGGCGCGCGGTGCCGCGCCCCGCGCGGAACCACGAGCAGACGCGGCGTCAGTCATCCCTGCGCTCCTCACCGTCATCGTTCGCGTCGGGGGCCACGGCGGCGAATCCAGCGCGGACGAAGGTCACCCTGGGCACGGTGGCGACGCGGGTGCCATCGTCGTCGTCCCAGCTCAGCTCGTCCGTGTTGTCCTCATCAAAGACCACGGTGAATCCGTCGCCGCTGAGCGATAGATACGTGACCAGCTCGGCGAGCCCCCGCCGCAGCGGCCGGTCGGCGACCAACGAGGTCAGCGTGACCCGCGGTCGGCTGGTCAGCGCGTCGCGCACCGCCCCGCCCAGCTCCGCCGGGTCGACGTAGACCTGCTCATAGAGCGCGTCGGACTCGAAGTCACCTTCTCCGGCCGTGATGCCGTCGCTGTCGACCGCGGTCCGGCGTTTCGGCGTGTACAGCCGTCGTTCCATCGGCAGCACGAGCCGGGGCGCGGTCTCCTCCAGTTCGGCTCCCGGCAGCGGCCCGGCGGCGTCGCGCAGTTGGAGGGCGTGCGCCTCGATGCCACGAAGGATTTCCCCGATTCGGCGGTTCTCCAGCCAGACCCGGTCGTCCAGGAACCGGCGCAGCTGCGCGGACAGCAACCGGACGGTCGCCTGGGTGCGTTCACCCGCCGCCAGCCAGTCGTAGTGGATGTCGCGCAGCCGCTCGTCGGCTCCGGCGAGTGCGTCCAGTCCCAGAACCTGGTCGAGCAGCGCCTTGAACTCCGCCTGCCGGTCAGCCGAGAGCAGGAAGTCGTAGAACGCGCCGAAGCTCCTGCCCTGGTCCGAGTCGGTGATGCTGCCCCGGCTGCTGAGCACCTCGTCGAGCAGCTCGCCCTTCGCGCCGTTGAAGGAGGCGATCTGGACCCGCAGGGCCCGATCGAGCTCGCGGAAGTTCGTCTCGACCTGGCGGAAGTCCGCCAGCAGCTCACGTGCCATGTCGCCGAACTGCTGGAACCGGTCCCGCTGGGCGGAGGGGTCGAGCATGTCGAGCTCGCCTCGGCTGACCCGCTCGATCTCCCGGTCGAGCGCGTCGCGGCGCAGCCGCAGCTCCGTGAGCCGCCGTTCGGGGTCGGTCTCGGTACCCAACGCCATCTGGCGCAGCAGGTCGAACAGCGTGTTCAGCCGCGACTCCGTGCCGACGAACGCCCTGGAACGCAGGCTGGACAGGAACGACACGGCCTGCTCGAGTGCCGGCGTGGCGTCGAAATGCGGCTCGTCCGAGCCAGGCGGGTAGAACCGCCGAAGCCAGCCGTGCTCGGTCGCCGACCAGTCGTCCAAGTACGCCTTGGCGGCCCGCGGATAGGTACCGGCGCCCAACCGCTGATTGAGCGCATACAGAGTGTCGTCGAGCCGGTCGACCAACGCCGACGCCGCGATCTCCCGCACATTCTCCGCCACGAACACCCGGGCCAGGAAGCTGACGACGAGTGGGGCGTGATCGGCCCGCAGCAGCCGCCACGCCGCATGCCGACGCAACAGGTCAACGGTGTCGTAGTCGAGCGAGCCGTCCACTGACGTGTCCACCACCACCCCCGAAAATCAGATCTGATGGTAGGCGAGGGGTGCGACAGAACTCCCGGCCCCACCCGGCGAGCTTGACCCCTGATCAGCGACACCGTGACGGGAGCGTCTCGTCACGGGCCGCGGGTCTGATGGCTGGCGTCGCGGGCGCCGAGGTGTCAGGGCGCGCAGGGGGCTGCCAGATCCGGGCGGTCGTGGCTGCCGTCGGTGGCGGCGAACGATAGAACGCGTAGCTGCTCGGGGAGGTCGGACTGCTCGGTGTGCCAGCGGACCCAGTCGGGGATCAGGGTGTGCGCCGCGGCGGTGACGCGGTCGTCGATCCAGTCGCTCATCACGGCGCGCAGATGACGGACGCGGTGCGGCGAGACGGCGTTCCAGGTCCCGGGGAGCGCGCCCTCGATCCACTCGTAGGCGATCGCGGCGACTGCTTCCGTGTCCGGCTTGGCGTCGTGCTGGTCTACGTACCAGGCGGTGAAGTCCTCGATCAACGGCTCCGTGTCGAGATCACGGTAGAGGCTCCGGGGCCGGGGCAGTGGCGTGCCACGGCGCCGGAAATGGTCTGACAGATCACGCAGACGACGGTTGGCACGGAACCAGTTGTCCAGTGCCGAATCGGACTCCCCGCCGTGCAGGATGTTGTCGTCATAGTCGGCGTACGCCAGCACCGCCACCTCGTCGGCTGTCTCGACCCGCCGCGGTCGCGCGCCGTCGGCTGACACCCCCGCGAACGACCGCCAGGCCGCGGCGGACTCGGACACGTCGGCATATGTGCCGGCGTTGAGGACGGTGACGGGCCCGCAGGCGTCGATGTCGAGGAGGAACACCACCGGGTCGCTCTTGTCGGACGAGAGGCCCGCGATGATCCCGAACCGGCTTCCGTACGCGTCCCGCAGCAGCCAGACCTCGCCCGGCGCGACTCTGGGCACCAGTCGTAGCCACGGCGGCTGGCTGGCGCCACCCGCCCGGGCGACGGCCGCGGACAGCTTCCTGATCGAACCCGTCGGGGCGGACGCAAGCGCCGGCGTGCCAATAGCGGCCAGGCCGTGCAGCAGTCGCCACGGACCGACCCAGTTGTCCCCACCGCGGTCGAGGTCTTCGCGGACCTCTGCCGCGAGCGCCTCGGAGACCTTCGCGTACCACCAGTCGAACCGCAGACCCCGCCCGTGCTCCCGCACCGCTCGGCGGACCTGTGCGCCGACCAGCGCGACCGTAGCCTCCTCCAGCGCGCGGGGGCTCTCCGCGGCCAGGACCGCCTCACTGCCGCCGACAACCGCCGCGACCGCCGGCCCGAACCACTCCGGTTCCTCTCGCGGACCGCCCAGCAGGTCGGCGAGTACCGCCGCTGGCGAACCAGACCACGGCACGCCTGGGGACGCCAGAGCGGCACCCGGCCGTCCAGATGGCCGCTTCGGCGACTTCTTCGGCTTACGCCCACGCGAGACCGGCGACATGCCCCGAATCGTAGGACCCCGGCCTCGGCCCTCGCCCAGAGCCACAGGGCCCCACAGTTCTGGCACGCCGGAGAGGGCCGCCGCCACTGCGACGACCAGTTGCAGTCCCGGCTCGACGCGATCGGCATTTCTCGCTTGGTCAGTGCGCCCGCTCCGGTCGCTGTCTGTCAACGGCGTCGACGAGGCTGGCGAAGACGAGCAGGCGGCAGGCGGATCGCTGAAGGCTGCCGAATCCGTGGTGTAGCGCGAGGTGGCGGGTTCCGAGCAGAACCGTTGACCGGACTACTGGGCTGACGATCAGCGTGTCGTAGGCGGCGGGTGGTGGCCCGTCGGTAACTGTCACCCAGTTCCGAGTGAGAGGACTGCGTGCGGATGTCCGATAATTGTGATCGTGTGATTGATCTGATCGATCTGCCGGAGTGGGGTCGGGTGGTCCCGCTGGCGGGTGTCGAACCGTTCTGTGTGGTGGACGAGGCGGACCGGCCGGTCGAGCCGGTCCGACGATTCCTGCGTGACCTGGTAGTGCAGGGATGTTCGGCCGCTACGGTGCGCAGCTATGCGTTTGCGTTGCTGCGTTGGTAGCGGTTCCTGCGGGCGGTGGAGGTGGAATGGTCGAAGGCGTGTCCGGCGGAGGCGCGGGATTTCGTGCTGTGGTTGCAGCGGACCAGGAAGCGGCGTCGATTGCCGCGAACCGATTCCGCGATGACGGCAGGAACGGTGAACCCGATCACCCGCAAACGGTTCCAGGCCGACAGCTATATCGTGGCCACGATTCGGCTTCGAACGCGGTCGTGCGGTCGTTTTATGCGTTCTGGATCGAGCGGGGCGAAGGGCCGCTGGTCAATCCGGTGCTCCTGGCTCGGGGGCGGGGCCGGCGTCCTCATACGCATCACAACCCGTTGGAGTCGTTCCGGCCGGAGGGGCGGCTGCGTTATAACCCGCCGGCACCGAAACGCCGGCCGCGGGCGATGCTGGACGAGCGGTGGGAGCAGCTGTTCACGGCGATGCGTTCGGACCGTGACCGCGCGATCCTGGCGTTGGCGGTCAGCACCGGCGCTCGCGCCGGGGCACTGCTGGGAATGCGCGGTATCGATCTGGACTGAGGCGACCAGCTGATCCAGGTCCGGCGCAAGGGGACACGGGCGCCGCAGTGACTGCCGGCCAGCCCGGAGGCGTTCGTGTGGCTGCGCCTGCACGTGGAGGAGATCGGCCGACTGGGTGCTGACACGCCGGTCTGGCAGACGCTGCGCCGTCGCGCCCGGGACGGCGGCCCGCCCGGTCGCGTGCCGTTGAGCTACGAGGCGCTGCGGGCGGTGCTGCGCCGCGCGAACGGCCTGCTGGGCACGAACTGGAGCATGCACGACCTGCGGCATACCTGCGCCCTGCGCATGATCCGTGATGCTCGGTTGTCACTGCGCGACGTGCAGACGATCCTCGGACACGCTCACCTGGCCACGACCGAGACCTACCTCGTGGAAGACGACCCGCAGGTCATCCGCCGAGTACGGGACCATCTCGCCGGCCGCGACGAGCCGCTGACACTGCCGGGCCCCGGCGACGCGACGACCCCCTATCGGGCTGAGGATCTCACCGTGCTGCTCGGGCCAGCCGGCCGATGACGACGACAGCACCCGCACCTACCAGCGTCGAGGTGGCCACCGCCGCGATGAGCACGGCGCGGGTCGGGCCGTTGAACAGGGCGAGCACCGCGGTGGTGCTGGCGGAGATCCCCACGGCGGCGCCGGGGGTATAAATGGGATATTCGTAGAGCGGTACGCATCGGCTGACGGTGGCCGGTCCGCTATCCCGCCCCGTGGTTACGTGGGGCGGGTTCGGACGTTTACGGCGCGTCTGGGGCCGATGGTGGCCGCGGAACGCGGCGCGACGGGCTCGGCGGGTTGGTTCCGGGTGTCCGCTCCGCGGGTTCGGGTTCTCCGCCATGTTGCCCCTTTCTCACTGGTGTGGCCTTGTCAAGGCGACCCGCGGGCGGCGGCCCGACCAGGTCGTTCATGACGTTCAGGGCTTGGACCTCCCGGGACCGGGGGTCGTTGCCAAGGCGCGGGTCAGGTTCGCGCAGTGGGGACTTCGGGTCGTGGGGACTGTCCCTGCGGGTATGACGGGATCGGCGGTGGAAGACGCCGCCCGCCGCAGGGTCTTCCGAGGCGGCGGGCGGGACGGGGACAGGAAGGAGCGGGTCGTGGGCGAGCAGCGATCGCATCCACGGATCGTGGTGGGCGCGGACGGGAAGGCGCCGAGCGTGGCCGCCCTGCGCTGGGCAGTGCCACAGGCCCAGGCCACAGGCGCGATAATCGACATCGTGACGGGATGGCAGGTCCCTGCGACGATCCTGGTGACGCGCACCTACACCGAGGGCGACTACATGGAGGACGCACGGCGGGCGTTGGAGCGGACCGTGGACGAGGCGTTGGTGAACGTGCCCGCTGTGCACATAGAGAAGTACCTGGTTCCCGAGCGTCCCGCGCTGGCGTTGACCAGGACTGCCGAGGACGCGGACCTGCTCGTTGTCGGCGGCCACGGGCGCGATTTTCCCGGTATGCGTCTTGGATCGGTCGCGTCATACTGCGTGCGTAACGCGCCCTGCCCGGTCGTCGTCGTGCGCGGCACCTTCACGGAGGCTCAGACGCAACCGAGCATGACCGGAAGCCCGGCCGCCGTCCACTAGTGTCCCGTGATTCTGTTTGCTTATCGCTTGCGGTTTCGGTTGTTGTCGACGAGTTTGCGGATGCTGGTCTGGGTGAGACGGACCTTGGCGAGGATCTCGTCGGCGGTGGCGGTCCAGGTGAACGGCTGGGCGTTGCTGTTCCAGTGGGTGATGTAGTCGCGGATCTGGCGGGTCAGGGCATGGACGGAGGGGAAGGTGCCGCGGCGGATTGCCTGGCGGGTGATGATCCCGAACCAGGTCTCGTCGGGTAGCCCCGGCGCATTGCTGCGCCGGGGGCCCCCTCAGAACCGGCCGTGCCCGCTTTCCAGGCAACCGGCTCAAGCGAGCCCTGTGGGCTTGCAGGCGGGCAGAAGCGCTGCCCGAATGCCATCGTCGAGGGTGCGGCGGTGGCAACGGGCGTGTATGAGGCGGGTTGCGACGCGTTCGTCCGGTGTGCCCGCGCCCCAGGCGATCAGTGTGCGTTTGCGGGCGCCGTGCGGGTGGCCGCGAGCCACTGTTCCCACTCGTGCGGGCTTTGTGGCTCCCGGTCGACGTGCAGACATCAGTCGAACCTCCTCAACGAGTACCACTGTTCTCATGCGACCTCGTGTCGCACGATCTGGTTGATCCAGGACGAACCGACCGGGGTGAAGTGGAAGTGGACGTGCGGGTTCGCGTCCAGCCAGGTCTTCACGCTCGGGAGTGGTGTGGGTCGACAGGTTGTCCAGGATGACGTGGATCTCCCGGCCGTCGTGCGGGGCGACCGCGGCTTTCAGGAATGTCAGGAACGCGGCGCCGTCCCGGCGGGGGTGGCAGGCGCCGAGGACTTCCCCGGTGCCTGTGTTGAGGGCGGCGAACAGGTTCGTGGTGCCGTGGCGGACGTAGTCGTGGGTGCGTTTCCCTCTGTGTCAGTCTCGGGTGAGACACCCGCTGGGTGCGGGTTGGCTACAGAGGGCGTGATCGGAGATCCTTGTGCCCGTGGAGTCAGAGTCGCAGGAACGTCCGGGCGGTCCTCCGTCGCGGCGTGATCCAGCGCCGCGGCCGTCGCGGCGGGTGTTCAGCACGGCATACAAGCTGCGGATCATCGCCGAGTACGAGAACGCCCCACACGGAGAGAAAGGCGCGATCCTGCGCCGGGAGGGCTTGTTCTCCTCACACGTGGTGGAGTGGACCCGGGCCCGGGACGCGGGAGCGCTGGGTGGATCCGGTGGCGCGGCTCGTTCTCCGGAGAAGAAGCCGGGAAAATCAGCGGAGCAGATCGAGCTGGAGAAGCTGCGCAGGGAGAACGAACGACTGAAAGCGAAGCTCGCAACGACTGAAACCGCGCTGGATATCATGGGAAAAGCGCGCGTGCTCTTGGAACAGATCTCCGAGAGCACGGACACCGAGAAGCCGTAGACCAGACCCTGAACGGTGCTTTCGACGAGCTCCGTGCCGCGGGGGTGCCGGTGAAACGGGCCTGCGCATATACGGGCAGGTCGAGGGCGACGCATTACCGTCATACAGCTCCTGGTGGCCGGCTGCACGGCCCGTGGCCGGCGAGGAAGCCGCCACCGGCGGCGTTGAGCGACACCGAACGCGCCCAGGTGCTGGCGGTGCTGGCTCGGGCGGAGTACCAGGATCTGGCGATCCCGCAGGTCTGGGCCCGGGAGCTGGACGCCGGCCGGTACTGGTGCTCGCTGTCCACGATGTACCGGATCGCCCGCGCGGCCGGTCAGACCCGGGAACGCCGCGCGCAGGCGACCCATCCGGCCCGGGTCCGCCCGGAGCTGTCCGCGACCGGACCGGACGAGATCTGGACGTGGGACATCACCGCGTTGAAAGGACCGGCCAAGGGTGTCTGGTACAAGTTGTACGTCATCCTCGATATCTACTCCCGGTATGTGACCGGCTGGCTTGTCGCCGCCGCCGAGGACGCAGTGGTCGCGAAGGACTTCCTCACCGACGCCATCAACCGGAACGGGGCCGCGCCGCGGGCGATCCACGCGGACCGTGGTGGAGCGATGGTCTCAAAACAGGTCTCCGACCTTCTCGTCGAGCTCGGTGTCCACCGGTCTCATTCACGGCCACGGACCTCGAATGACAATCCCTATTCCGAGGCGCAGTTCAAGACTCTCAAGTACAGCTACGACTTCCCTGACCGGTTCGGGTCGTTGGCTGATGCCCGTGCCTTCTGCGAGGGGTTCTTCACCGCCTACAACCACGACCATCGCCACTCCGGGATCGGGTTCCACACCCCCGCCTCGGTCCACTTCGGGACCGCCGAGCAGGTCCAGGCCCACCGGCAGGCCATCCTCGACCGCGCCCGCGCGGCGCACCCTGAACGGTTCGCTCGCAGGCCACGGCCGCCCCGGCTACCCGAGACCGTGTGGATCAACCAGCCACTTCCAAGCCAACCGACCAACGATCAACTGTCTCAGTTGACTTGACACCTACCGTTTCTCGGTGCGTCCGAAACTGATCGGGAGTAGGGGTTGGGTGCGGTCCAGTGCCTCGACCTGTGTCTTCTCGTCGATGCAGAGCACGACCGCGCCGCCGGGTGGTTCGAGGTAGAGCCCGACGATGTCGGCGACCTTGACCGCGAAGTCCGGATCCCGGGACAGTTTGAACGTGCCGGACTGATGCGGGCGCAGCCCTTCTTCCCTCCATACCTTCGCCACGTAGTGCCAGGACACCGGCACCGGTCCGGTGTGGCCGATGTAGCGGGCCATCTCCCGGCTCGACCAGTGCGACAGTCCGGTCTCCGCGGGTGGGGTCGTGCGGGTCAACGCCACGATCCGGGTCCGTACCGCGGCGGGGACCTGCTCCCGCGGGGCTCCTCGCGGCCGGTCGACCAGACCGGCCACCCCGTCCCGTTCGTACCGGCTCAGCCACAGATCCACCGTGGGTCGCGATACCCCCGCCAGCTGGGCGATCCGCGCCTTCGGCGTGTTCTCCGCATGCCACAGCACGATCCGCGCCCGTGTACCCACGTTCGCCGGAACATCCCGACTGTTGATCAGCGCGGACAGTTCCGCCCGTTCCGCATCCCCCAACTCCACAAGATCATTCTATCTGGCGACCCGTCAACGTAAAAGAAACGGAATCACAAGACACTAGTTCCTCGGGTATCCGCCCAGCTCGAACCAGTTCCACCATCTGCCGGCGGAACTCCTCGGTGTATGGCAGTTTTGATCTCGGCACCTGCACTCCTCCCCGGGATCATTATCCCAAAGAGCCCAGGTGTGAACAGGAACAGGTCAACTCCAGGGTTCGGGTTCCACCCGCTGTGGGCGTTCGCCGACCACGGCCCGGACGGGTCGGGTGAGCCGCTGGCGGTCCTGCTACGACCGGGGAACGCCAGGGCGAACACCGGCGCCGACCACATCACCTGGCCACCGTCGCACTCGCCCGGCTACCTCGGCGGCTGCGTCGCGGCCGGTCGGTCCTGATCCGGACCGACAGCGGCGGCGGCACGCACGCGTTCCTCGACTGGCTGCACCGCCGCCGGCTGAGCTACTCGGTCGGGTTCACCCTGCCCGAGAGCGCGTCCGAGGCGATCGCGAAGGTTCCGCCCGGGGCGTGGACACCGGCCTACAACGCCGGCGGGCAGCCCCGCGACGGCGCGTGGGTCGCCGAACTCACCGGGCTGATGGACCTGTCCAGCTGGCCTGCGGGCGTGCGGGTCCTCGTGCGCAACGAACGCCCGCATCCAGGCGCCCAACTCCGGATCGTCGACCCCGGCGGCAACCGCTGCACCGCGTTCGCGACCAACACCCCCCACGGCCAGCTCGCCGACCTGGAACTACGGCACCGCCGCCGGGCCCGCTGCGAGGACCGGATCCGCGCCGCCAAAGACACCGGCCTGACGAACCTGCCCCTACACGACTTCGCCCAGAACAGGGTCTGGTGCGCCGTTGTCTCCCTCGCACTCGACCTCCTCGCCTGGACTCAGGTGCTCGCCCTGGCCGGCCACGCCGCCCGGCGGTGGGAACCGAAACGCCTGCGGCACAGGCTGTTCACCATCGCCGGACGGATCGCCCGTCACGCACGACACACCGTGCTCCACCTGCCCGAGCACCATCCATGGGCAGCGCTGGCCCTTCAGGCCCTGACCACACTGCGCGCGCTACCCGACCCCGGATAGCCACCCGGACCTGCCCTGCCCCGACGACCTCGCACCACCCCCGGCCGTGGACCGGCGCTCCAGCCCGCGCGACAGCGAGCCACCCCGCCACACCCCGACGACACACCTCAACATCAAAAACGGGGCGGGACGACCGACAAACCGACCCAGCCACCTGGCGAAAGATCGAGGTTAGAGAAGATGCTGGTGAGAAGCCTGACCATGCGCCGTCGCGATCGGTACGATCCCGGGGTTGCACATGCGACCGGCAAGACGTCGGTAGTGGCCACCGTGGACACAGTGCGCTGCGCGGCGGCCCTGCGGCCTCAGCTGGACTTCGACGACGAGAACGACCGACGATGGCGTGCCACCGAGACGGCACTGCTCACCTTGACGCTCTACCCTCGCGACACCGTCGTGGCGGACGCCGACACTGAGTGTCCGGTGCAGGTCCACCGCTCCTTGGCCGGCTGCTCAGTGCGCAGGCGCCGCAGCCATGACCGGCAGACGGCGACTCGCGGGCGGCGGCCCGACAGGTCGCACATGCGTTCAGTTTAGTCAGCCCTGCGGACCTGCCAAGAGCTCGCAGGGCCGTTGCAATACTGGCGGCACTCCAGGGATCAGTGGCACGAACCGATCAATTGGGTCCACGGCACTGGGTGTTCTGATACAGCGGCCATCACCGACGGTCAAAGTTGTTACGACCAGGGCATTGCCACTGACCTCGACGGCCCGGCTCCGTGGCCGGACCGTCGAGCGTGGGCATCGCGTCGCGTCGGGGAAGGCGCCGCCGGACCACCCCGCGCTGCCGGACTACTGGTAGGACAGGTTCGACTGCCCTTCGATCACGCGGCCGGCGATGTAGAGGTCTCCGTTGGAGTCCAGTACTGCGATGATCTTCTTCTGGCTGCCATGGTGGGTCGTGAAGAAGATCTTGTCGGCCTCTTGGGATGTGGAGTAGTTAGTATTAACTGAGAGCTCGATGCTTACCGGCGAGCTGATGAGCACGTCCTTCTTGGGGGAAGTCGGGTACTGCTGGTTCTGCCGCAGTTTGATTCGGCCGTGAGTGTCTCCCTCGTCCCAGTCCGTCGCCAGCCCAAGATCAATATCCGGCATGGAGAACTCCGTTCATACTTGTGCGGAAAACCTCTCCCGAATGGAGTAGGCTGCTTTTCTCGCAAAAGATCGGGATAGCCGGCCGTGCCGGATTATCCCTACGAATAGCCGAGCGCAAGGATAGCGTGCCGCCGAGTCGGATTTTTCCCGACCGTTGGCCGCCTCGCTGGCCACCCTTCTATCGGTCTATCCAACCGAACCAGAGGCCGGGTGTTCGGGAAGCCATGGGCTACGGGGACGGTATCACCGGCTAAGTTTACATATTTCGTTTCCCGGTCCACGTTGTTCGGCTCAGCGAGTCGCAGGCACCGGCCGCAACATCTCCCTCCAGAGGTTGCGGTGGAATCGCGCCGTCGCGTAGGTAGCATCACACGCCGAGGTTGGCGCCGTGCAGAAATCTCCGAGAAATGTCATCCTGGAAGTTTTCTGTCCGCTTTGCTGCGGTATGCGCAATATCTGACTTGGGTATATGGCCGTCTGGTGAGCCCCAGGGCGCACCCGAATTGTTGCCTGCGGAACCAGCCTTCGACCCGATGTCGGCACTCCCGTCAGGCAGGTAGTAGCGTGGTGCGGACGCAAACGCTATTGCGTACGCGCTGGTTCCCGGAGTAGATCTCGGCCGGCAGGCCGACTTCCGGATGATCCATCCATGCGCGTACCCCGCGAGGCGATCTGCATGTCGCTGTACGAGCGGTCCCGGGGCGTGTTGCACCGGGCGCTACCGCGCCATCACCGCGGGTGCCAGGTCATAGGCCGAGCAGGTCACGTTCCCGGTCGGCGGTGACCCCGGTCTCGGCGTAGATCGGCCGCTTCCCGACCCGCCCGTCCCGCACCTTCACTATGGCCGTTGGTGAATCACGACAAGTGTGGTACACATCACACACGTACTCCCGGCTGCTGTAGAAGTGGGATCGTCTTCATTAAGTGAACCGTCGATAGCTATTGGAGCGCCGATGAGGGATCGTGTTGTGGTGGCGGGTGTCGGCATGGTGCCGTTCGCGACGCCGAGCAGGAGCGACAGCTACGATGTGCTGGCAGAAGGGGCGGTAAAAGCGGCCCTGGCTGATGCGGGGATCGTCCTCGCTTCAGTCCAACAGGCGTACGCCGGCTATGTGTACGGCGACTCGACCAGCGGGCAGAACGCGCTGTACCGGGTAGGGATGACCGGGGCGCCGGTGTTGAACGTGAACAACAACTGCTCGACTGGATCATCGGCTCTGTTCCTGGCGCGTCAGGTGGTGGCCTCCGGAGCGGCGGATTGTGTGCTGGCGTTCGGATTCGAGCAGATGCAGCGCGGTGCGCTGAGGACGCAGTGGGACGACCGACCCAGCGCTTTCGGGCGGTTCGACGAGGTGATTACCAAGGTGCAGGGCGAGGCCGAGGGGGTGCCCTTCGCGCCGCGGTACTTTGGCGGTGCGGGCGCAGCCTACTGTGAGAAGTACGGGATGGACCCGACGGTGTTTGCGCGGATCTCGGTGAAGTCTCGCAGGCACGCAGCCCACAACCCGTATGCGGTCTTCACCGACCCGCTGACTGTGGATGAGGTTCTTGCCTCACCGCGGATCTTTGGTCCGCTGACCCGGTTGCAGTGCTGCCCTCCCACCTGCGGCGCGGCTGCCGCGGTGATCGTCTCCGAGGATTTCGCGCGCGCCAACGGGCTGCGGGCCGACGTGACGATCGCCGCTCAGGCGATGACCACGGATACCCCGTCGTCGTTCGATGGGGACCTGATGCACCTAGTCGGATACGACATGACCAGGTCCGCAGCTAGGCAGGTCTATGAGGCGGCCGGGGTGGACCCACGCGACATCCACGTCGTGGAACTGCATGACTGCTTCACCGTCAACGAACTGTTGTCCTACGAGGCGCTGGGGCTGACCCTGGAGGGCACGGCGGAGAAGTTCATCGCCGACGGCGACAACACCTACGGCGGGCGCGTGGTGACCAATCCTTCGGGTGGGCTGCTGTCCAAGGGACATCCGCTGGGCGCGACCGGGTTGGCGCAGTGCGCGGAGCTGGTATGGCAGTTGCGCGGCGAGGCCGACAAGCGCCAAGTGGAGGGCGTGAATCTGGCGCTGCAGCACAATATCGGCCTCGGCGGGGCCGCCGTGGTCACTCTCTACGAGAAGACGGGCTGAGCCTGGCCAACAACACCGACACCGCGGATGCGCAGGCGGGAGAGCCGATCACTATCACCACGGAGCGCCGTCGACTTCCTCTTCACCAAGGCCATCAGCCAAACAGGCATGTTGATGACCGCGAGCCGCTCGACAAGCTCCGAGCCTGACGATCAGATGCTCAGTCGCCGCGTGCTCGTGCATACGGATCCCTCTGTAGCCGCGCATTGTCCACATTCGCTCTTCAAGAAGGCGGCATGCTCGAGTTCCCGGTGAAGAGATCCGCCGTCACCTGCGACGGCTGGTCGCCGCAGCCAGTTCTACACCCGTCGCGCACTCAGGCCGGGCCGGGGGCGCCCCAGCCAGGTGACCGAGAATCTCACCGTTGGCGCTGATCTTCCGGCGCGGGCGCACCAGAGGAACCCGCACAGAGGCTGCTGCCGCGGCTGGTCCTCAAACACGATACCCCGGCTTCGAGAAAGGGGCCGCAATCCGACAACGGCTGGCCTGCATGCCCAGGACATCGCCGAGCAAAAGGCGGTGGATTCTCGCCGCCTGATCCGCAGCATCCGCGGAGCGATTGTCAATCGCGACGTCCGCGGTCATGTAAAGCACAAAGTCCCGCGTTCGGCTGGACCGTCGACTACCTTCTCGAAGGTGTCGCTGGCAAGCCCGGTGGAACCTCGCAGAAACACCCGGCACTGGCTCATCGAGTCGGCTACTGAGATCGACATCGCCCAGCAGTACGTCGACCGCCAGATCGCCTGCCGGCTGTCCCCGGCCGACACGGCCAAAGCCAGGCGGAGGAGCTTCGAGCCGTAGGGCCGCGTGACGGACGCCCGCGCGCAGTTGCACCGGCGGTTACGGGTACATGGTCGCGTACCCGAGCCTGGACAGACTTGCGGATCTACAGTGGCACCGCAAAGACCCTCGACCGGTCGCCGGGACTGGGCCGACCTACCTTGAGGAGGTTGACGTGCCGGACCGTGCGCTCGCGCCGCCGCGTGGCACCCGTCCGCGTAACCGGCGGGCGCTGATCCTTGGCGCCGCCTCTGACCTGTTCGCCCGCCGCGGCTACGACCAGATCGGAATGAGCGACCTCGCCGAGGCCGTGGCGATCGGCCCGTCCGCGTTGTACCGACACTTCTCCAGCAAACAGAACCTACTCCGCGAGGTCATCATCGGAGGCCTGGCCCCGATGCGGCAACTGCTCGAAAATCTCAACCTCGCCGACCAGTCCACGGCATCAGCCCAGCTCGCAGCCCTGTGCCTCGACGAACGCCACCTCGGCGTGCTCTGGCAGCGAGAAGCCCGCCGCCTTTCGCTTAACGACTATGCTCGGGTGCGCACCGAGGTCCGCGAGATCGGACGCCGGCTCACCGACCGGGTGCGCGCCGCCCGCCCTGAGCTCGACCGCCGCACCGCTGACCTGGTCACCTGGGCGACGCTTGCCGTTCTGATGAGCCCGTCCTTCCACGACCTTGAAATGCCCCGGCCCGCATACGACGAACTGCTCGCCGAGCTTGCAGGCCTTGTGCTGGAAACCTCGCTGCCAAGTGCCTTCGCCGCACCGTCGCCACCACCAGTTGGACCGGTATTGCTGCCGGCGTCACGCCGGGAGGCTTTGCTCGCCCAGGCGGTGCGGATGTTCGCCGCCCAGGGCTTCGCCAGCGTCGGCATGGAGGACATCGGCAACGCCGTCGGAATCACCGGCCCCAGCGTCTACAACCACTTCCCGAGCAAGCTGGACATGCTGCGCACCGCATTTCAGCGGGGCACAGCCGCCCTGTTGATGGACGTCAGCACCATCTATCAAACCTCGAGCGGTGCAGCCGATGCGCTGCGCAGACTGGTCGTCTCCTACATCCGATTCTCTCAGGTCCACCACGACCTGATCGGGCTGCTGATCACCGAGGTCGAGCACCTCCCTGAGGTCGAACGCCACGCCGCCCGTCGAGCCCAGCACAACTACCTCACCGAATGGGTCCACCTGCTCCAGCTCATGTACCCCGAGCTCGAGGCCACCGCCGCCCGGATCCGCGTACATTCCGCAGTCGCCGTCGCCAACGACACGGCCCGCACCCCTCACCTGCGGCACAACCCGGACGTGCCGGCCGCGATCGAGTCGATCTGCGGCCGGCTGCTCGGGCTCTGACCTGGCACGGGGGGTTCTGTTCCCGCCGCTGCTGATAAGCCCGGCCAAGGCAGCGGCGGTCTCCTCGCGCGGGTCGATTCCGTCGGTGCCACTAGGCCGTGTCCGGCCGATCATGGGTTGGTGGGTGTTGTCCTGGTGTGGGCGGTGATCTGGTTGGCCGGACATGTGGATCTCTTGCCGGGACGGTCGTCCTATGGGGCGGGGGGATCTGACAGCGCAGGAATGGGACCGGTTGGCGCCGCTGCTGCCGGTGAGTAATGGGCGGTGCGGCCGGTGGCGGGACCACCGGCAGGTCGTGAACGGCATCCTGTTCCGGGTCCGTACCGGGGTGCCATGGCGGGATCTCCCGGAGCGGTTCGGCCCGTGGAAGACCGTGTATGAGCGGCATCGCCGCTGGTCAGCGGACGGAACCTGGGACCGGCTGGCCGGTGAACTACGCCGCGGCGGGGATACCGACCCGCCGACCGGGTCCGGTGGCGGGTGGGAACTGAGTGTCGATTCCACGACCTGCCGTGCCCACCAACACGCGGCCGGGGCACCGAGACTGCGGCCCCGGGTGCCGGGAAAAGCCAGGCGCCCGTGAACGATGCACCCGATGAAGGACTCGGCCGTAGCCGCGGCGGGTTCACCACCAAGATTCACCTCGGTGCCGACGGGTATCGCCGACCGGTCAGCCTGCTGATCACCGCCGGCCAGGTCGCTGACTCCACCCGGTTCACCGCGGTCGTGGACCGGGTCCACATGCTCCGGTCGGGTCCTGGCCGGCCCAGGACCCGACCCGACCGGGTGCTGGCGGACAAGGCCTACTCCAGCCGTGCGAACCGGACCTACCTGCGCGGGCGGGGTATCACCGCGACGATCCCGGAGAAGGCCGACCAGCAAGCCAACCGGCGTCGCCGCGGCTCCCGTGGTGGGCGTCCCCCGTCATTCGACGCCGAGGCGTACAAGCGACGGAACACCGTCGAGCGGTGCATCAACCTGCTGAAACAGAACCGGGCCGTGGCCACCCGCTACGACAAACGCGCCTACGTCTTCCACGGCACCGTCACCGCCGCAGGCCTACGGCTCTGGCTCCGACCACCATGATCGGCCGGACACGGCCTAGTCCCCACCGTCTGAGAAACGCACCAGCTGTTTCCAGGTCCGCGACCGGCGCCACGACCTGACAAAACAGTTCGGCCAGCGGCGAGGAACCGTGCCGCTGGCGGGCTTCGGCCAGGCACCTGGAGTTCGCTCCCATCGCGGCCCCACGACGTAGAGATCCGTGAGCCTGGCGCCGAGCCGGCCGGCGCCTCACCTCGTAGTCGTCGCCCGCGGCGGATAGGGGAACGGCGCGAGCCCCATCACAAAGTAGGCCACGACCTGCTCTGTGAGCGTCGTGTCGCTGCGCCGGGCGTTCTTCCCTGTCGCCTCGTCGACCGCATCACGCGGAACGAACGATGTCAGGACCCCCCGAGAGATCTAGTCCGTCAGCCGGCTACCCGCGACCATCTCAATGTCTGCCACACATTCCGATCGTGCCGGCAACCAGACAGAACAACCGGAACCGCCGCACCGACGATCGCCAGGATCCGGTTGGTGGAAGTGGCATTGTCAGTTACAGGGCACCGCACTTGACCAATCTATTGAATGTTCAGTTGATCGGGCTACCGCAACGGGCTGCAGATTGTAGTGGTACGAATTGTCTGCCGTCGTCGCTGACACGCACGAAGTAGTAGCAGTCGGCGAGTTGGTCCCGGTCTTTTGCGAGATCCACCGGCGCGGGGAGTAGCCCGGCGCCGTCGTAGTCGTGCACGGCGCGCAAGCCTTGGATGAACGACTGGCGGTTCGGACATGCGCCGGCGGTTTGCAGCCCGCGTAGAAATAGGTCCGCGGACAACCAGCCGAACACGGCGCTTTCCTGCTCCGGCACCTCGCTCTGCGAAGAGTGGTGAGCCATCGCGGTGAGCAGCCGCTGATGTGCGGGGGTGTTCAGCTCAAACGGGAGGAAGCTGATGTAGATTGTCGTGCCGGCTAAGACTGGGCCGAATTGTGTTAGCAGATCCCGGTCGTAGCCGAGCGAGAGGAGTACCGTCCTGAGGTTCACGCCGGCGGCACGGACCGCGGGGATGATCTGAGCGAGGACGTCCGGGGTAACGACGCCGGTAATGGCGTCGATGTTCGCCTCCTTCATCTGTCTGGCCAACGCCCCGAAGCCGGTTGTCTCGGCGGTCACTTCAGAGTCTATGTCCACGCTGACACCGGCCACCCTTAGACTCTCAACGAGCTGCCGATGGTATTCTTGTACCGCTTCGTTCAACGCTACGTCCACCACGGCGGCCCGAGTTCCCCCCGCACTACGGATAAAATCCCCCCAGACGGTCGACGATCCGGTCGAATGTGTATAATTATGCCATGTAAACATGTTTTCGTGGGTCACCCAGGCGGGTTCGGCTCCTAGTCCGATGACCGGTACGTCCAGATCTGCGAGGTACTGGGCTGAGCCGGAGACCGCACCCAGTCCTTCCATGATGCCGAAGACTTCTTCCTTCTGAATGAGTTCGCGGGCCGCGGTGAGATTCAGCTGGGGAGTGGAGGCGTCGTCCCGCCAAACGGCGACAATCTTCCGCCCGTTGACGCCGCCTGCGCTGTTCGCTTCACCAAGACGAGCCTCAATCCCCGCCCGGAACGCATGCATGCTGTGCGAAAAAGGCCCGGTGTCAGGGAACAGAATGCCGGCCTTAATCTCGGTCTCAGTTATGCCCGGTGCGGCGCAGGTAGCCGCTCCGGCGGAGTCCTCCGAACCGGTGCACGCAGCCAGTCCGACCAAGCCACACAGAATAAGAATCAGCGCAGTCAGCCGTAATAGCGATGACCGTCCAGGTAGGGCAATCGCGGCGGTGCTACAATTCTGTTTCAGATCTATCGTGACGTTCAGCGTCGACGGACTTCCCTCAAGCATTTCCTGACGACCTTGCGCTGAGTTCCGGTGCAATTTCCTGTCATTATCCAATTTCGCGACCGCATTTACTAGTCGTTCTGGTCTGGGAGAATGGGAGCATAGTCTTTAGGTGATTCTGACACTTCCCGACAGGCGGCAAGATGCGCGACACCGTTGGTGGCCAAGAGCCCTGGCCTCGCAGGTGGTGCAGCGAGATAGCGTTGACCCCTACACTGGTATCCGAGAAACAGGTGGCACCTCACTGTGGAGGCCGCGGGCGGTGCGGACGATATTAACAATGTCGTACATAATATTGGTCAAGCCGTAGTCTTTGGGTGTGTAGACCGACGTTATTCCCATCGCGATCAGCTGCTGTATGTCGCTGGTCGGGATGATCCCGCCGACCACGACCGGCACGTCCCCCAGCCCGGCGGTGCGAAGCCCGGTGAGCACTTCGGGTATGAGATCCATGTGCGATCCGGAGAGCACGGACAGGCCGACCAGGTGGACGTCTTCCTCGACAGCGGCGGCGACGATCTGTGCTGGGGTGAGCCGGATACCCTGGTAGACGACTTCGAAACCGACATCGCGGGCCCGTACGGCGATCTGCTCAGCTCCGTTGGAGTGTCCATCCAGGCCCGGTTTTCCGATGAGTAGCCGGAGCCGCCGGCCGAGCGCATCGCTAGTACGGGCGACGAGATCGCGTACTTCGGCCAGTTCCGCGCCACCCGCGGTTGCGGCTGCGGCCGACACGCCGGTCGGGGCCCGGTACTCTCCGAACACCTCGCGTAAGACCCCTGCCCACTCTCCAGTCGTCACTCCGGCTCGGGCGCAGGCTAGCGTCGCAGGCACCAGGTTGGCGTCGGTCTTCGCAGCCGCCTGCAGCCTCAGTAGAGCCTCACCGACTGCAGTGGCGTCCCGACCGGCGCGCCAGGCGGCGATCCGGGTCCCGGCGGCGCTCTCCACGGCCGGGTCGACAGTTTGCACCGCCGTGTCTAGGTCCGCCAATAGCGGGTTCGGTTCGGTCTCGGTGTACCGGTTCACGCCGACCACGGTGTCCTGCCCGGATTCGATCCGTGCCCGCCGCGCAGCCTGGGAGTTTACCAGCTGGGACTTCATGTATCCGCTCTCAACCGCCGCGACCGCGCCACCCATTGCCTGGACCCGGTCAATCTCCTCGGTAGCGGCGTCGACCAGCTCGGCGACCCGTTTCTCTACGACGACCGAGCCGTCGAAGAGGTCTTCGTATTCCAGCAGGTCGGTCTCGTAGGCGAGGATCTGCTGGATGCGTAGCGACCACTGCTGGTCCCACGGCCGCGGCAGCCCCAAGGCCTCGTTCCATGCCGGGAGCTGCAACGCTCGGCACCGGGCACCCTTCGACAGGGTGACGCCGAGGGCCTCGAGTACGATCCGGGTGACATTGTTCTCCGGCTGCGCCTCGGTCAGTCCGAGGGAGTTGACCTGTACCCCGTACCTGAACCGGCGCTGCGCAGGGTCCACCACCTTGTACCTGGTGCGCAACAGTCCGTCCCACAGCACCCCGAACGCGCGCATCTTGCACATCTCCTCGACGAACCGCACACCGGCGTTCACGAAGAACGACATCCGGGCGCACACCTCGCCGATCCGGTCCTGCGGCACCTGGCCGGACGCGACGACCGCGTCCAGCACCGCGATCACCGTGCACATCGCATAGGCGATCTCCTGCACCGGTGTCGCGCCGGCCTCCTGCAGGTGATAGCTGCAAATGTTGATCGGGTTCCACCGGGGGACCTCGACCACGGTGTAGGCGATCAGATCGGTGATCAGTCGCAGCGACGGCCCGGGCGGAAACACGTACGTTCCCCGCGACAGGTACTCCTTGATGATGTCGTTCTGCGTCGTACCCGTGAGCTCGTCAGGCTGCGCGCCCTGCTCCTCCGCGACGACCTGGTACAGCGCGAACAACCACATCGCCGTCGCGTTGATCGTCATCGACGTGTTCATCCGTGCGAGCGGGATCCGATCGAACAACGCCCGCATGTCACCCAGATGCGCGATCGGCACCCCCACCTTCCCGATCTCGCCCCTGGCGAGAACATGATCAGGATCATACCCGGTCTGGGTCGGTAGATCGAACGCCACCGACAGCCCTGTCTGCCCCTTCGCCAGATTCTGCCGGTACAAAGCATTGCTCTCCACCGGGCTCGAATGCCCCGCATATGTGCGGATAATCCACGGCCGGTCCCGCTCAGATCGGACGGCCTTGGACTGATCGAACCCCGAACGCCCACCCTCAGGCGCACCTGCCACCTCAGCCTCCCGAACGGGGCTCGGGACGGCCGGGCTGCTCGCCGCCACGCCTCTGTCCGTGCGCCCGCTTGGGCACCATGACCTTGCGCTTGTAGACGCAGACCAGAACGCCGTCCTGGTTGTGACCGCGGGTCTCGACCGTCACGATGCCGCGATCGCCCTTGCTCTTCGACTCGTTCTTGTCCAGGACGGTCGACCGGCCGTAGAGGGTGTCACCATGGAAGACGGGGGCCACATGCCGCAGCGAGGTGACCTCGAGGTTTGCGATCGCCTTGCCCGAAACGTCAGCAACGGACATTCCGAGCAGTAAGGAGTAGACGTAATTCCCAACCACTACGTTGCGTTTGAACTGCGTAGCCTGCTCAGCGTAGTTCGCGTCGATGTGTAACGGATGATGGTTCATCGTTAGCAAGCAGAAAAAGTGGTCATCGTATTCAGTCACGGTTTTTCCGGGCCAGTGCTTGTAGACGACACCGACCTCAAAGTCTTCGTAGTACCGGCCGAACTGCATGAATCCCTCACGTTCTCTCTCGGAGTAGCATGGCGGCGAGAAGTCTCAGCTGCCCGTCCAGTGGTCCGGCCGGGCCGCTGGACGGGCAGCGGGCGTGGTGAATGAGCTACCGAGGCAGTCTGTATTCGTTGAGCAGCGCCCGACTAATGATCAACTTCTGGACCTCGGAGGTGCCTTCACCGATGAGCATGAACGGGGCCTCGCGGTAAAGGCGTTCGATCTCGTACTCCTTGGAGTAGCCGTAGCCGCCGTGGATCCGAAACGATTCGGTGGTGACCTCGTGGCAGTACTCGCTGGCGAGATACTTGGCCATCCCGGCCTCGACGTCGTTGCGCTGCCCGCCGTCCTTCTTGCGGGCCGCGTGGACCATCATCAGATGCCCGGCCTCGACCTTGGTGGCCATGTCCGCGAGTCTGAACGCGATGGCCTGGTGGTCGGCGATCCGGTGGCCGAAGGTACGGCGCTGCTGGGAATAGGCGATCGCCAACTCCAACGCCCGGATCATGATCCCGCAGGCGCGGGCAGCGACATTGACCCGGCCGACCTCGACACCATCCATCATCTGGTAGAAACCCTGGCCGGCACCCGCTGGGCCACCGAGAACGCTCGCCTCCGACACTCGATGGTTGTCCAGGATCATCTCGGTGGTCTCGACGCCCTTGTAGCCCAGCTTGTCGAGCTTGCCGGGTATGGTGATGCCGCCGTGGGTGCCGAACCCGGGTTCCTTCTCCAGCAGGAAGGTGGTCATGTTCCGGTAGACCGAGTCGGCGCCTTCGTCGGTCTTCACTAGGGTCGCGACCACACCGGCGCGGGCGCCGTTGGTCAGCCACATCTTCGTTCCCGTCAGGAGGTAGTCGTCGCCGTCGCGGTCGGCTCTGGTGGTGATGGCGGCCACGTCGGAGCCGCAGCCCGGTTCGCTCATCGAGAACGCACCGCGGATCTCACCCGTGGCCATCTTCGGCAGCAGGCGGGCGCGCTGTTCCTCGGTGCCGTGCTGGAGAATTAGGTAGGCGACGATGAAATGAGTGTTGATGACACCGGAGACGCTCATCCACCCGCGGGCGATCTCCTCGACGACAAGGGCGTAGGTCAGCAGCGACTCGCCGAGTCCCCCGTACTGTTCGGGGATGGTAATCCCGAACAGGCCCATCTCCTTCATGGCTGCCACGATCGCCTCGGGGAACTCATCCTTGTGCTCGAGGTCGTTCGCGTACGGAAGGATCTCCTTGTCCACGAAGGTGCGCACCGCGGCCAGGATGTCGGCCTGCGTGTCGGTAAGACCGTCGGTCTGCGCGACCCTGCCCATCTGAAAACTCCAGTCCTTTTAGCCCCGAGACCTGTGCGCTCGGAGGAGTCCGCTGACCGCCGGTAGTGGAGCCACCCCGCCCGGTGGGTCCGCGTCCCGGGGCTTAGGCCGCGGTCACCGGACGAGGTGGTCCGTCAGGGGGAGAGAACGGTCAACTGGTGGGGGGTTCGAACTTGGCGGCGCGCCGCAGTCCTGCGGCGCGGCCCTTGCCCGCTATGACCTCGGCCATCTTCCGGCTCGCCTCGTCGATCATCTCGTCGCCGAGCATTACCGCCCCCCGCAGGCCACCTTCGGCGGAGGTGTGCCAGGCGTAGGCGTCCAGGATCAGTTCGGCGTGGTCGTAGTCCTCCTGCCGGGGCGCGTAGATCTCGTTTGCAGCCTCGATCTGCCCCGGGTGCAGCACCCACTTGCCGTCGTAGCCCAGCGCGGCGGACTTCCTGGCAACCTCACCGAACCCGTCCACGTCCCGGATATGCAGGTAAGGCCCGTCGATCGCCTGCACCCCGCGCGCCCGCGCCGCCTCCAGAATCTTGAACAGGACGTAGTGGAACTGGTCCCCGGGATAGTGCGGGCTCAACGCGCCGACCACCAGTGACGGCATGTTCACCGAGGCCATGAAGTCCGCCGGACCGAAGATGATCGTCTCGATGCGAGGGCTGGCGAACGCGATCTCCTTCACGTTCGACAGACCGAGCGCATTCTCGATCTGCGCCTCGATGCCGATCCGCCCGACCTCCAGGCCCATCACCTCCTCGATCTGCGTAAGCAGCAGATCAAGCCACTGCACCTGTGCACCAGTCTGCACCTTCGGCAACATCACACAGTCCAGATTCTCCCCGGCACCCTCGACCACCGTGATGACATCCCGATACGTCCATTTCGTGGTCAGGTCGTTCACTCGGACCACCCGCGTCTTGCCCGTCCAGTTACCCTCGTTCAACGCCGCGACGACATTCCCGCGCGCAGGCTCCTTGGCCAGCGGAGCGACGGAGTCCTCAAGATCACAGAAGATCTGGTCGGCCGGCAGACCCTGAGCTTTGCCGAGCATCTTCGGATTCGAAGCGGGAACAGCCAGACAGGACCGGCGAACACCCAGAGGCATAGCAGGATCGCATTCCTTTCGATTCCGTTCGTTCGCTGGAGAAGAAACCGTCAGGGTTAGCGGTGGAACATTCAAAATTTAAATTACATGCCACGGAAGCGGTTAATCGCGGTGAGGTGACGGGCCCGGGCGGTCGCATCGCGGACTCCGAGTCCCTCGGTCGGGGCGAGGCAGAGCACACCGACCTTGCCCTGGTGGGTGTTGCGGTGGACATCGTGGGCGGCCTGCCCGGTTTCGGCCAACGGGTAGACCCGCGACAGGGTCGGGTGGATCAGCCCCCGGGCGATGAGCCGATTCGCTTCCCACGCTTCGCGGTAGTTCGCGAAGTGCGACCCGACGATCCGTTTGAGATTCATCCACAAGTAGCGGTTGTCGTAGCTGTGTAGGAAGCCGCTGGTCGAGGCACAGGTGACAATCGTGCCGCCGCGCCGCGCTACGTAGACCGAGGCACCGAACGTCTCTCTGCCGGGATGCTCGAAGACGATGTCGGGGTCGTCGCCTCCGGTGAGCGAGCGGATCCGCTTGCCGAACCGCTGCCATTCCTTCGGGTCCGGGGTCTCGTCGTCGGACCAGAACCGGTAGCCCTCCGCGGCACGGTCGATGATGAGCTCGGCACCCAGCGAACGGCAGATCTCCGCCTTGGCTGGCGACGAGACCACACAGACCGGGATCGCACCGCCGCGCAGCGCCAGCTGAGTTGCATACGAGCCCAAGCCGCCGGAGGCGCCCCAGATGAGCACGACGTCGCCCTGCTTCATGTTCGCGCCGTTGGTCGAGACGAGCTGGCGGTAGGCGGTCGAATTCACCAGTCCGGGCGCCGCCGCCTCCTCCCAACTCAGGTGCTCTGGTTTGGGCATCAGCTGGTTGGCCTTGACTAACGCGAGCTCGGCGAGCCCACCGAAATTCGTCTCGAACCCCCAGATCCGCTGTTCGGGGTCCAACATCGTGTCGTTATGACCTTCGGGGCGTTCCAGCTCCACCGACAGGCAGTGCGCGACGACCTCGTCTCCAGGCGACCAAGCATGCACCCCAGGACCCGTCCGTAGTACCACACCGGCTAGGTCCGAACCGACCACGTGGTACGGCTGGTCGTGCCGCCGCGCCAGCGGCGAGGTACGCCCGTAGCGCTCGAGGAACCCGAATGTCGACACCGGCTCGAAGATCGACGTCCACACAGTATTGTAGTTTACGGCCGACGCCATCACCGCCACTAAGGCCTCACCCGGCCCGATTTCCGGGGTCGCCACCTCGTCCACGTGCAGGGACTCCCGCGGATCCTTGTCCCGGGAAGCCCGGCCCTCGAACATTTCGACCTCGTCCTTGCGGACAACAACTCCCCGGTAGGTTTCGGGCACCGAAAGGGCGCTGAACTCTACTTCCCGGGCGTCACTGCGGAGGGTCTGCGCCAAGATCACCTCGACGATGTCCTTCATGCTCATTCTGCCTCCTGGCAGACGTTACTTCCGAGCGCGGGGAGAATAGATAGAGCTGCAGATTCTAGAAGGATAGTCGCGCATCTTCTCTTCGCGCTTGGGGCCAAATCAACAGGAAGATGCGCAAAACAAGAGGACCTCCTCCCGGCCGGCGCAGATATGAAAATCCACACCGATCCCAAGTGCTCGCCCTACTTTCACCGTCGTCCCCTGTTGCCAGGCTCATGGGCAGTACAACTGGCCTTGTTCTCCATAGATGGCCCGCCGTCCCAGGCCAGCGGCTAAAACTCTGGATCGATGCGGCCATCACCGCAAATCACAGCCTCACGCGCAGAAGACGGCGCTAACCGCGCAGGAGCGCGCGAGACATGACAAGCCGTTGAATCTGATTGGTGCCTTCATAGATCTGCGTGATCTTAGCGTCGCGCATCATGCGCTCGACCGGGAAGTCGCGAGTGTAACCAGCGCCACCGAAGAGCTGGACAGCGTCCGTCGTCACTTGCATGGCCACATCGGAGGCGAAGCATTTCGCGGCGGCGGTGATGAAGCCGAGGTTCGCCTCGCCGCGTTCGGCGCGGGCGGCGGCGACGTACACCATGTGCCGGGCTGCCTCGATCTTCATCGCCATATCGGCGAGCATGAACTGCACGGCCTGGTTGTCGGCGATCGCCCGGCCGAACTGGCGGCGCTCCTTCACGTAGGCGATGGACGCGTCCAGAGCCCCCTGGGCAATACCCAATGCCTGGGCGCCGATCGTGGGCCGGGTGTGGTCGAGAGTGGCCAGGGCGGTGCGAAGGCCGGTGCCGGGCTCACCGACGATCCGGTCGGTCGGGATCGTGCAGTTGACGAAATGGATCTCCCGGGTCGGGGATCCCTTGATCCCGAGCTTGCGCTCCTTGGATCCCACCTCGAAACCGGGATCCTCGGCGTGGACGACGAACGCGGAGATGCCGTCGGCTGGCTTCGCCGCGCCCGGGTCGGTGACCGCCATGACCGTGTACCAGGTGGACTCGCCGGCGTTCGTGATCCAGGTCTTTGTGCCGTTGAGGACCCAGTGATCGCCATCCAGACGTGCGCGTGTTCGCATGGAGGCTGTGTCCGAGCCGGCTTCACGTTCGGACAGCGCGTACGACGCGGTCGCCTCACCGGCGGCGATCGGGGGTAGAACCAGCTGTTTCAAGCTCTCCGACCCGGAAAGCAAGATCGGCATCGTACCCAGCTTGTTCACCGCGGGAATCAGCGACGACGAGGCGCAGGCGCGCGCGACCTCTTCGATGACGATGCAAGTGGCTACCGAGTCCGCGCCCTGCCCGCCGTACGCCTCCGGAACATGCACCGCGGCGAAACCAGAACGGACCAGCGCCTCATGCGCCTCGCGAGGATAACGCTCCTGCTCGTCCACATCGGCCGAATGCGGCGCGATCTCCTTGTCTGCGAGCGCGCGGACCGCCTCACGGAGCGCCCAGTGTTCCTCGGCCAGCCTATACAGATCAAAACCAGAGTTCACGATGGCAAACGCCCTCAAGATCGTAAGAATTGTCGATGGATGCTAGGAGGAGTAGTTATAGAAACCATGACCACTTTTTTTTCCAAGCAGACCTGCATCCACCATGCGCAGAAGTAGCGGCGGCGGGGAATAGTGAGGCTGTTTGAACTCGTCGTACATCGACTCGGCAATGGCCTTGACGGTTGCCAGCCCAATCAGGTCGATCAGGCGCAGCGGTCCCAGCGGGTGGGCGCAGCCCAAGACCATCCCGCTGTCGATGTCCTCCGCCGAGGCAAACCCCGACTCCAGCATCCGGATCGCAGACAGCAGGTAGGGTACCAGCAACGCGTTGACGACGAATCCAGCGCGGTCCTGCGAGCGGATAATCCGCTTACTCAACGGTCCGACCACGAACTCCTCGGCGCGGCGCTGAGTATGTTCACTAGTCAGCAGAGAGGGCACCAACTCGACTAGTTTCAGCACCGGCACCGGATTGAAGAAGTGGACGCCGATCACCTGTTCTGGCCGTGCCGTCGCGATCCCTAGCTTCATGATGGGGATGGCGGAGGTGTTCGACGCGAAGATGGCCTCATCGTCTTCGACGACCTTGTCGAGCACTCGGAAGGCCTCGGTCTTGACTTGCTCGTTCTCCGCGATGGCCTCGACCACGAACTGCCGATCGGTGAAGTCCCCCAAGTCGGCGGTGAACGTGAGCCGTTTCAATGCCGCAGCCCGGTCCTGTTCGCTAAGTTTCCCGCCACGCACTCCCCGGTCTAGCGATACCGTGATCCGCGCCCGGCCTGCCCGGCAGGCGGCCTCGTCCACCTCCCGCACCAGCACGTCCAACCCTGCACGGACACACACTTCGGCGATCCCGGAACCCATCAGACCGCATCCGACAACGCCCACTTTGCGGATCTCGACCATCACCGTCATCTCCCTTGCTTCGCTTCCCCACAGACGTGATCGCATTCTCCGAACCGGCTCCACGACAGTTACGTGGGCGTTGACAGCCCGGCCGGCTGGAAGAACACCAGACGGGCCCGACAGTCGGACCGAAAACGGACCGTGATCGGGCTGTCCGAACAGCCGCTCCCGCTCGTCGGCTAAGCCGTCGCCGCGGTTGATGTGAAACACGACCGCTGGGGCGCCACGCGGTCACGCCGTCGCGCAAGGGCCAGCGGGCGGCAACCTAGCTAGCGCGTGTCGTGGTCGTTCTTCTTTCCGCGGTCGAGATGCATTTCAGTCCGTAGCTATCGGCACTGTGGTTTCAGACGCGACAGAGCCCCGTGAGCAGCCGATGACGGCGTTGGCGGCTACGTTGACCGCAGTACGAGCCACCTCGAGATCGATGTAGGTGTATGTGGCGTGG
This sequence comes from Parafrankia irregularis, assembly GCF_001536285.1. Taxonomy (NCBI): domain Bacteria; kingdom Bacillati; phylum Actinomycetota; class Actinomycetes; order Frankiales; family Frankiaceae; genus Parafrankia; species Parafrankia irregularis. The sequence continues at coordinate 46,462 of NZ_FAOZ01000025.1, forward strand.
TCATAGGCGTCGAGCGCGGCCTTCAGGGCGCACCACTCCGGTGACTCCGGGTCGATGGGAGGGGAAAACGCTCCAAGGAGCTCGGCCAGATGTGAAGGTGAAATGAGCTGGCTCATCCTAGCGGCAAAGACGGCCCCTCGTAGTGATTGGGGGACGGGGTCGCTGCCGGCCGCCCTCACACCTGATATTTCGGCTATCGAAGGGACTGCGCCGAAAATAGCGGTCGGCTCAGCCCGCTCGTGCTGGGGCTGGTTGATGCGTGAAGCGCAAGAACGGAGTGCCGAAACCGAGAATTTTTGGTACTGAATGGGCATGCGATAGTACGCACCTGATGTGTTGGTTGGCACCTTTCCGTCAAATTGATTTTTATCGTCTACTCTCACCTAGGCCTCTTTTGCTTGTGGGAGGGGGAAGCGAGTCCCAAGCCGCCACGACGGATGATGTCGGTCACAATCCTGACAGTAGGCATGCATGGTCGCACCACCCTTTCGGGTGGCCAGTGGCGGGAAAACGGGTGGCAGCGGTCCCTGCTACCACGAGTGTCTGGATGGTTACAGTGTCAGTCGTTCCGTTGTCAAGGGCCATTGAGAACGGCCCGGTGGCGGTCATGGTTCCGGCCCGGTGGTGGCCACCAGGTCTGCCCACTGGCGGCCACCGTTTCGGCGCGGCCTTTGTGTCAGGCCAGGGCTTTCGCCCCCTTGCCGGCGAGGGCTTGAGCGAGGCGGACGCTGTCGCCGCTGGTCTGGCAGAGGTGGGCGTGGTGCAGGAGCCGGTCGACGGTCGCGGTCGCGAGGGTCTTGGGCGTGATCTCGTCGAAGCCAGCGGGGTGCAGGTTCGAGGAGACCGCGATCGAGCGCTTCTCGTAGGCGGCGTCCACGAGCCGGTAGAGGCCTTCGGCAGCGTCGGGTCCGACGGGGAGCAGACCGATGTCGTCGACGATGACCAGGTCGGCGCGCAGGATCTTCTCGACGGCCTTGGTGACGGTGTCGTCGGCGCGGTGGGCGCGGACGAGGACACCGAGGGTTTCGAGGGTGAACCAGGCGACGTGCAGCCCGGCCTCGACGGCGGTCTGGCCGAGGGCTTCGAGCAGGAACGTCTTGCCGGTGCCGGCGGGGCCGGCGATGACGAGGTTCTCCCGGCGGTGGACCCATTCCAGGGTTTGCAGGGCCTGCTGGGTCGGGGCGGGGATCGAGGAGGCGGCTGGGTCCCAGGCGTCGAACGTCTTGCCGGTGGGGAACCCGGCGCGGGCCCTGCGGGTGGCCAGCCCGGCGCGGTCACGGCCGTCGGCTTCGGCGGTGAACAGGGCGCGGAGGACCTCTGCTGGTTCCCAGCGTTGGGCTTTCGCGGTGGCCAGCACCTCGGGGGCGTGCCGGCGGACGTGCGGCAGTCGCAGCCGGCGCAGCAGGGTGTCGAGGTCGTCGGGCAGCGGTGGGGCGGAGACGGTGTTCACTGGTTGCCTCCGGCGCCGAGGGCGTTCCAGCCGGCGGTGCCCTGGGCCAGGGCGTGGCCCTCACCGGCCTGGCTGGCCGGGCCGGGCCGGGGGCGGCGGTGGCCTGGTGGGTGAGGATCGCGGCCAGGTCGCCGTCGGTGAACCGGCCGGCGGTCGCGGCGACGCCGAGTGCCCGGTCGACGACGCTGGGCCCTTGCAGACCCGCGAGAGTGACGGCCTCGGCCATCTCACCCGCATCCGGGACGTCCCCGCGGTCGCGGCTTCGACGAGCCAGAGCCTCGCTCCGTCCCCCAACGCGCAGAACTCCGCCTCGCAGGCGGAACGAGGACGGGGTGACCGGGCGGCGGGCCTGGCCGGGTCGGGTGGGAAGTGCGTCTCGTCCAACGCCGGGCTGCCCGCCGTGGTGCCCCGGTGGCGGGCGACCTCGACCGGCCCGTCGCCGCCGAGATGGGTGATGACGATCTGCTCGCCGTGCCGGCGGACCCGCACGACCTGACCGGCCAGCCCGTGCGGCACCGAGTACTGCCCACCCTCGAAACTGACCAGCGCCGTGGTCGACCCGACCCGACGCGCCGCCCCGAGCAGCACGGCGAACGGCCGGACCGGCAGCGGATGCAACCGCGCCCGCTCCTCAGCCAACATCTGAGCGGGGGGACGGCGGGCCGCCCGGTGCGGCCGGGCGTTGACCTGCGCGCAGAACAGCTCGCAGGCGGCTTCCAGCTCGGCGAACGCCCCATAGCCCGCGCGCAGGTTCGCCTCCGTCGGGACCAGATCCGCCTTCGCGATCCGCACCGTCGCCTCCGACCCGCCCCTGGTCTGCGGATCCGCCGGCAGACACGTCGCCACCGTCAACCCGTATTCTCTGAACTTGATCTCGAAGGGTGCCTGTCCCGTATGCCCGGCTGCTCAGCGGGTTGCTGGCCGGTTGGGGAGTCCCAGGTGAGTGGCTGCCGTGGGGCGGGTCTGGCGGTCAAGTTGGACGAGTTTGTCCTGGGCGCCGGCGAGGCTGACGCGGAGCCCTTCGACCTCACCGAGCCAGCCTTCACGTTCGGCCTCGGCGATGCGGGCGACCAGGTTGTCACGGATCTCGACGAGGCGCGTCCGTTGCGCGGGATCGGGCCAGAGGAGCGCGCACCGGACGCAGGCGTGCTCGTGGATGCAGGCCGAGGCGAACGCCCGTCCGCAGGTGCCGATGGAGACCTTGCGCCGTTCGAAGTGGCCGAGGAACTCCTGCCACTCCTCGTCAGTCGGGACGCGGTATTCCTCGGTCGGGCGCAGGGCGCGCCGCCGGCGGAGGAAGGCCAGGTGGGACTGGATCGCCTCGTCGGGATAGACCGCCTTGTAACCCATGGTGGTGTTGATGTCGCGGTGGCCGGCGATCACCTGGGCGATGTGTGGCGGCAGCCCGCCGAGGATGGCCTCGGTGATGAACAGCCGACGGAAGTCGTGCGGGGTGAACCGCAGGGACTGGCCGGTCGTGGGATCGACCAGCCCTGTGTGGATCAGCGCAGCGCCGAGCAGGTCGCGGATGGCCCCGGCGTTGATCGAACGGGGCTCGAAGCCGACCCTGCGCTGGAAGAGCAGGGGCAGGGGCGGTGACCAGAGACGTTCGCGGTCGTCGTAGGCGGCGACCAGCGGAATCGCGCCTCGTTCGCTGCGGACCCTGCTGATGATCGAGCTGAGGACCTCGGCGAGTTCGGGGCTGACGACAAGCAGGCGTTCGGCGTCGGTCTTGGACGGAGCGATCTGCAACAACGGGACGATCTCGCCGGTGGTCGGCAGCCGGTATTGCACGAGGCTGTGGTGGGAGAGTTCCGTCAGTTCCTCGACGCGGATGCCTGTGTGACGCAGCACCTCGACGGCGGCGTAGGCCCAGAACGCGTGCTCCTCCTCGCGGCCAAGATCGCGTCGCCGGCCGCCGGCAGGGTCCTCGACCCAGACCTTGGCGGCCGCGGAGCGGCGCGGGACGATCCGTATGAGGGTCTGCCCGGCCGCGGTGAACGACTTCCCAGCCGGTGTCGGGCGCGCGGCGTCGAGCAGCGCCGCGGCCTGCGCGCGGCGCTCGGCGACCGTGCGGGTCAGGACCGGCAGGACGGGCAGCCGTTCGCGAGTCCGAGCGTCCATGCGGGACTTGCGGTGGCGTTTGTCCTTCTTCCGGTTGATCTCCTCGCTGCCGACCGGGCAGAGCGCGACCCACGGCCCCCAGCGTGCCGGGTCCTCCACGGCCCAGTGCGCCAGGTCGAGGTAGAAGGCACGGACCGGGGTCAGGCATTCGCGGTAGTTGATCCGCGGGGCGCGGGTCTCGACGGTGCGGCCATCAGCGCCCTTGGACATCCGGGAGACCGTGCGCAGCCGCTGCTTCCACGCCTCGGCGACCTCGACGGGCAGGTTCAGGCTGTCGATGCCGGGATGATGGCGTTCCAGGTCGGCCCAGAACAGCCCACCGAGGTAATGCGCCAGCGACTCGAGGCTGGTGTAGTCGAGAGCGGGTTGGCGTTCCCTCAGGTAGTCGACCAGCAGGTCCCGGACGGGGCGGCAGACGAGCCCGTAGCGGTCGATCATCTGGTCGCAGGTGCGTTGCCCGGAGGTCCGCAACTCCCGCAGGCTCTTGGGCGCCTGGTCACCGAAGACGCCCATGGCGTGCAGGACCCGGTAGAACATGTGCGTCGCGCCGACCGCGGTGCCGTGCTCCCGCGCCTCGATGTCGAGCAGTTCCAGGACGTCGCCGGTGGTGATGTCGCCGATCGTCCCGCCCTTGGCTGCGAGGATGAGCGCGGCGCGGTAGGCGGTGCGGGTCGCCGCAGCCGGTGCCACGTCCGGCTCAGCCGAGCACAGCGACCGCAGTCGCTCGAACCCCGCGCTGTCGCGGCACTGCGCCATGATGTTCGGTAGCGCGCCGCGGCGGAAGCTGGCGGTGACGAGCCAGTCCAGCGACGGCCGGAAAAGGTCGGCGCCGATCGCGGTCGACAGCGCTCGGAAGAACCAGTCGTGCAAGGAACCCGAGCCGGCCCGCCCGGCCAGCCAGGCCGTCGGGAGGTGCCGCCAGCGCCGGCCGTCGGAGCCAGCGCCGCTGGACAGCCAGCGTTCCTGCCAGCTGGTGCCCGGCTGGGAGGCCAGCCAGTCGAGCATCAGGCCCACCCCGGCCTGATAGCCCTTCACCCGGCCGGCATCGGCCGGGCCGAACGGCGCGCCGATCAGCAATCCCCACGCCTCATCGCGGCTGAGCCTGGTCATCGGCCAGCCGGCCCCGACCGGCCGGGCGGTGCCCAGGCCGGGCAGCGGCGCCACTGTCGTGTGGGCCACCGGACCGGCCGCCGGTTCCTTGAGAACCGTCGCGGCTGTCACGGCGCGCCGCCGAAGAGCACCCGCAGCGTCTCGGGCCGGTAGCCCGGCGCCGGAGACGGGATCACCCGCTCGGCGGCCTTGGCGGTCTGCTGCGCGTGGTGCGCCAGGACCCGGCGGACGACCGCCTCCTGGCGTGGGGTGACGTAGATCTGGGTCGTGGTCAGCAGCGCGTGGCCGAGGACGAACTGGACATCGGTCAGCGGCAGGTGCGGATCCTCGGCCATCCGGTAGGCGGCCGTGTGCCGCAGTGCGTGCAGGGTCGCCGCGCTGCCCGCCGCAGCGACCGCCCGCTCGAATATTCGGTGCGCTGCGTGGTAATTCAACGGCGTCAGTGGTGCGCGGACCGTCCACCACAGCGGTTGCCGGCGCCCCCGGGGCACCAGCCCCTCGAACTGCGCCTGGTAGAGCCGCAGCCACACGAACGCGTCCGTCGAGGCGGGCAGTTCCTGGACCACCCGGCTGCCCTTGCGGACCACCGCGATCAGCTGCCGGCCAGGGTCGACACCACCCTGGGTGGCCGACAACAGTTCCGAGGCCCGCGCCCCGGTCGATATGTAGAACGCCACCAACGCCCGGTCCCGGTGCGACGGCAGCCTCGCGAAGATCTCGTTGAACTCCGCGTCCGGGACCGCCCGGGGCACGCGGGACGGCACCGTTGGCCGATACCGCCCCGTGCGCTCGTCGCGGTAAGGCTCCATCGGGTTGTGATGCGCGTGCGCCCGCCGGCCCCGCCGCGCCCGGTCCAACGGAAACGGGTTCATCAGCGGCCCGCTGCCAGCGTCCAGGTGGAAGTCGTAGAAGCCGCGCAGCACCGTCTCGGCGTGCGCGCGCACCGACGGCGCATAGGGCACCACCGTCGCGGCCGGTGCCGGCCTGACCTCCGGGTGACGCCAGTGCGCTCGGGCAGGCTTACCCGCGACCTGCATCCACCGGCAGAAGTCCCGCGCTTCCACCCGGCCTGCGCGCTCCCAACCGACACCGATCGCCCACAGGAACCGGAACCAGCGCAGCAGGTCCATCCCATAGGAGCGCAGTGTCGCTTCCGACCGCCCCGCCGCCTGCAAGTCATGGAAGAACACCGACACCGCCTCCACCGGCACCCCGGCCGGATCAACCAGCCGGAACGGCAGCCACCCGTCGCCCGTTGCCTGCAACTCGCCCACCGGCGCGACCGCCAACGTCGCGAGGTCCCGCTGGAGCTCCTCGTCCTCGATCACGAGCCGTGACCATAACCAGCCAACCCCGCCGCAGGCCGTCTACCTGCGCAAACGCGTGTCGTAGTTCAGTCAACGGGTAATGCCGGCCGAACGCGACCGCGGCAGGGTTGCGCACCGCCACCCCGGCGACATGCTCGACCGTCACGGTCTTCTCGTTGTCCGTCAGCAGATAGGTCGGCACCCCACCGGCCCGACGCAGCGCCACGTCGACCGCGGCGAACACCGTCGGCGCCGCCCGATCCAGCAGAGGCAGCACCACCCGGAACCGCGACCACGCCAGCCACAGACAGAACAGCACCGTGCCCGCCCCGCCGACCCGCGGCCCCTGACCGAAGTCGTACTAAGCCCACATCCCGGGCTCGGGCACCCACGGCCGGAACACCCGCCGTCGCCCCGCCCCATACGCCGCCTTCGTCTGGGCCACCGCGCGGCGTGTCGTGCGCGCCGCCCCCGGATAGCCCATGGCCACGAGCTTGTCGTGGACCACATCCGCGCGGATCTTCCCCCGCGACCGCTCAACCAGCTCCTCGATCTTCCCCCGGAACGGGTCCACCACACTCGCCCGGACCGGCCGCGCACCCGGCACCAGCGCACCCGCGGCACGGGCCGCGACATACCGGCCGACCGTGTGATGCGAACAGCCCGCGAGCTCATCCGCGTCACGCGACGACCCTGTCAGGTCGTACGCCTCAAGAATTTCCATGATCTCCTCGGCAGACTTCAATCTCGTCCCCTTCCCGGGACCAGTACTGAGCTCGGTTGGCACCGCTCAGCACACCGGGAAGGGGACCCCGACCGATCACGACAGGCCGGAACAGACAGCCACAACGGGCAGATCAACGGGCCGCCGGCGGGCAGATCTACGGCCACCAGCGGGCACCCACACGGCCGTTACCGGGCAGGATCTCGTGGCCGCCGACATTCCGTCCGCCGGACGCTCCCCGCATTCCACGCGACCAGGATCGACGCCGGAGTCTCATTGTCCCGGTAGGTCGGGGACCTTTGCCTGTGGGTTTCGGTGTGGGTCGAGCCTCTCTACACCCACGGCCGAGACCTCGAGGCCCCCCGTTATCGCTCGCTACCCACCGGCGCAGGGTGATCGACCGGTACCCGCCTTCGGCGTTGAGCCCGGCAGTTCCGGACTCGCGCTACGAGAACCTTGTCCGGCGAGTCATCGTACGATCACTAGTCGTGAAAGAGCTTGGTGGGCGCCGCTCTGCAGCCTCGGGTAGAGCGCCCTCGACCACCCGATTTCCTCCTGCGAGCCACCCGTAAGAGTGGTGCAACCACCCTTCGATGACTGGAATCTTGTGACCGAGTTCATACGGCAAGCCGGCGGAGGGCCCATGGGAATCCTTGTCAATATCGACAACGGTGGTACGTTCACCGACGTCTGTGTGACGGACGGTGAACGCGTCGTGCATGCGAAGACCCCGACAACGCCGCACGATTTAACGCAGTGTTTTGTCGATGGGCTGCGGACCGTGTCCGACCGTCTGTACGGCGAGGAGGACATGGCTCGCCTATTGCGTGACACGGAGTACCTCCGCTACTCGACGACGTCGGGCACGAACGCCGTGGTCGAGCGGAAGGGCGCACCGGTCGGATTGCTTGTCGACAGCGGTGCGGAGGGGGATGTCTACGGGATTGTGAATCTGGTCGACGCATCGCTGTGGCAGGCCATGGTGCCGCACCCTCCGGTCGGGATCGCGGTGGACGCCGATGGGTCGGTGGGCTTGGAGGAGTTCACGGCCGCGATCAACGAGCTGCTGGCGACGGCGACATCGCGGATCGTGATCGCACTGCGGAGCGTGGATGCAGAGCGGGCGATCAAGAACCTGCTGTTGGAGCGGTACCCGAGGCACCTGCTGGGCGCTATCCCCTTTACCCTGTCCCACGAGCTTGTGCACGACGTCGACGACGCGCGGCGTGTGCTGACCGCGGTACTGAACTCATACCTCCACCCGGGAATGGAGCATTTCCTCTACGGGGCAGAGAAGGCGTGCAAGGCCAACGGGCTGACACGACCGTTGCTGATCTTCCGCAATGACGGGGACTCGGCCCGGGTCGCCAAGACGACCGCGCTGAAGACGTGGGGTTCCGGGCCGCGTGGCGGGCTGGAGGGCAGCGTCGCCTACGCCTCGCTCTACGGCGCGGACGTGCTCGTCGGGATGGATGTCGGTGGGACCACCACAGACGTGTCGGTCGTGGTGGACAAGGCCCTAACGGTGCACGCGCACGGCCGGGTCGAGTCGGCGCAGACCTCGCTGCCCATTCCAGATCTGAGCAGCGTCGGGCTGGGTGGCAGCTCGGTGGTCGAGGTCGTCGACGGTCGGATCCAGATTGGTCCGCGCAGTGTCGGGGCCGCGCCAGGACCGGCCTGCTTCGCTCGCGGCGGCACCGACGCGACCGTGACCGATGCGCTGCTGATCGTGGGTGCGCTGGATCCGGACAATTATCTGGGCGGGGATCTGAAGCTGGACTTGGCCCGTGCGGAGAGGGCCCTGGTCACCCGTGTCGGGGAGCCGTTGTCGATCCCCGCCCATGCCGCGGCGCTCGCAGTGCTGCGGGTGTTCGAGGAAATGGCTGGATCCGCGCTCAAGGAGATGATCTCTTCCGCAGGCCGCGAGCCCCGCGATGCCGCGCTGCTGGCTTTCGGCGGCGCGGGCCCCGTGTTGGCATCCGGAATCGCCACGGCAGCGGGGATCACGCGAGTGATCGTGCCGCATCTGTCGGCGGTGTTTAGTGCCTTCGGTATCGGCTTCAGCGGCCTGGCGCACGAGTACAGCGTCCCGATGCCCGGCACCGGCGCCGGTGTGAGTGCGGCCCGAGACGATCTGCTGGCCCGGGCGCGGCGTGACATGTTCGGCGAAGGAGTGTCCATCGACGAATGCACTTTCGAGACACGCAATCGATTCATTTCCGGTGGCGTGCTGCGGGACGAGGCGTGGACCAGCGGTTCGCTTCCTGACACCGCGGGAGGCAAGGCTGACCGGCTGGTCGTGCGGGCCTCCCGTCGGCTGCCGACCTTCGAACTAGCGGCCGACCAGCGCGGCACCGTGCAGCCAGCGACGGCGGACGGATCGCGCTGCATCCGCCTCGTCGACGGTGAGGAGCAGGAGGTGCCGGTCTACCGTCCGGAGAACCTGGAGCCGGGACAAGGGGCCCAGGGGCCGGCGCTCGTCGCGGGTGACTACCTGACCTGTTTGATTGAGCCCGGGTGGGGGTTCCGGGTGAGCAGCAACTCCGACCTGATTATGGAGGCCCAGCGATGAGCGACCAGCAGTCCTCGGTGAACATCACCGAGTATCTCGCGATCGATCTGTTGGCCGAGCGATGGATGTGCCGGGTGTGCGGGCACGACATCGCGAACGCCCGCGAGAACTACAAGACTGGGATGCTGGTCTACGACCGCGATCCCCGGGAGATTCACCGGCCGATCCTCGACGAAAGCTACGAATTTACCTACGCCCCCGATCCCGCCTGGTGTCGGATCGTCGAGTTCTACTGCCCGGGCTGCGGAACACTGGTGGAGAACGAGTACCTACCGCCCGGCCACCCGCTGACGCACGACATCGAACTCGACATCGACTCGCTGAAGCGTCGTCACCTGAGTGCTGTGGAGGGCTAAAGAATGCGGCAAGTAAGCGTTGACATCGGCGGGACGTTCACCGACTGCTTTCTCGTCTACGACGACGCCTACGTCGAGGCGAAGTCGTTAACCACACACCATCATCTCGCTTCCGGCTTCATGGACGCGCTGGCGCAGGCGTGCACGCAGATCGAGCTCGATGTGAAGGCGGTGCTCTCGTCCGTCGACGCGGTGCGCTACGCCACCACGCTGGGGACGAACGCGCTCATCGAGCGCAGCGGACCGTCCGTCGGGATCCTCACCACCGCCGGCTTCGAATCGACTGTGCCGCTGATGCGGGCCCGCGGCTACGGCGACGGGCTGACCGCGGCCGAGCAGTCCGACCTGCCTGCTGCGGACCGGCCCGCGCCGCTGGTTCCGGTGACCCGCATCGCAGGAATCCAGGAACGCATTGACTACGCCGGCAAGGTAGTGCTCTCCGTCGACGAGGACGACGTCCGCAGCCAGGTGCGGCGGCTGGTGGATGAGGGTGCGCAGGCGTTCGTGGTCGCGCTAACCAACGCGGTGGTCAACCCTGCCCACGAAAAGGAAGTTGAGCGCATCGTCCTCGATGAGTATCCCACTCATCTGCTCGGTGCGATCCCGATCGTGCTGTCGCACCGGGTCAGCGGACGCAAGGGCGAGTACGCCCGCACCATGTCGTCGATCATCGACGCCTACCTGCACAACCAGATGTACCACGGCCTGGCGTCCCTGGAGATCGAGTTGCGGCGTAACGGCTACACCAAGCCAATGCTGCTGGTGCACAACACCGGGGGCATGGCTCAGCTGAACTCGACCGCCTCGCTGCAGACCATCCACTCCGGACCCGTCGCCGGGCTGGAGGCCACCCACTACCTGTCGAAGACCTACGACCAACCCAACCTCATCGCCACCGACATGGGGGGCACCAGCTTCGACATCGGCCTGGTGACCTCCGACGGCGTGAAGTTCTACGACTTCAACCCGGTCATCGATCGTTGGCTCGTATCGACTCCGATGACCTACCTGCACACCCTCGGCGCCGGCGGCGGCTCCATCGCCCGCTACGACCGTCTGTGGAGCGCCATCGAAGTGGGCCCGGAAAGCGCCGGCTCCGACCCGGGCCCGGCCTGTTACGGACGGGGAGGGCGGCTCCCGACTACGACGGATACCAACCTGGTGCTGGGTTACCTCGATGCGGACAACTACGCGGGCGGCACGATCAAGCTCAGCCTGCGCCGGGCGCAGCGCGCCATCGAGGAGCATATCTGCAAGCCCACCGGTATGAGCCTGGTCGAGGCGGCAAAGGCGATCAAGCGCAAGGTGGACAGCAACATGGCCAATGCGATCTTCAAGGAGGTCGCGGTCAAGGGCTACAATCCGAAGAACTTCGTCGCGCTCAGCTACGGCGGCGGTGGTCCGCTGCACGCCTGTGGGTATGCCGCGCAGCTGGGCATTAAGCACGTGCTTGTCCCCCCGTTCAGCTCGGTTTTCTCGGCGCTGGGCGCGGGCAACATGAACCAGTTGCACATTCACGAGCGTTCGCTATACATGATGGTCTATGACGCCACCGGCCGTCGGCTCCTGGACGACTACCAGGTCTTCAACGACACCGTGGCGGAACTTGCCGCGAAGGGCCGCGACGACCTGCTCCGCCAGGGCGTCGATCCCGCCGACATCCAGTCGCGCGTGGAGGTCGACCTGCGCTACGGCAACCAGCTTGCCCAGATCGGTGTCGTATGTCCGTTTGAGCGGCTCACCTCGCACCGGGACGTGGTCGAGTTGCTGGACCTGTTCAGTAACCTCTACGCCCAGCGGTTTGGCGAAGGCAGCCAAGCGCCCGAGGCAGGTGTCCGGATCAACGTCATCCGAGTGGTGAGCTATGTCGATCACGACAAGTTCGCCATGCGGCCCACCCAGGCCGAGCCTCGTCCTGCACCGAGCCCCGCCCGGTGGCGGGAGTGCTACTACCCAGGCATCGATGGAGCGGTCAAGACCGCCGTCTACGACGTTGCCTGCCTTGAAGAGGGCCATGTCGTGGAGGGTCCCGCCTTGGTGGAAACCCCGCGCACGACCTACCTCGCCGAACCGGGCTGGCAGATCACGATCGGGCGTACCGGCTCCGCGGTGCTCACCAGGACCATCTGAACAAGGCACCGAAGGCGGGGCCGACTGACCCCCGGCCGTCCGGACGACATCGGCTCTCATATGCACGTCCGATGTGCACACCGTCAGGGGTAACCTTCCCGCTCCGAAGCTCGCGGTCTCGGCCACGAGTCGGTCGGTGTAATCCTCGACCTGGGCTCCACCGACACCAATGAAGCGTCGGAGGACGGGTAGTGATCGGATCCGTCGCGCCGCACTGTCAATGTTCTCCCTGTCAGCAGGGTTTCAGTCCCAATGTCAGGGAATGCTCGGCGCATACAATTCACCGCTCAAGGCGATGTCAACATGGCGAAGTCATTTCCAGTCAATGGCGCGCCCGCCGGGCTCACTTCATTCTTTTGGTGTGGCCCGCGCTAGCTAGAGAAGCCGCTTACCCTCTTCTGGCTCGTGGGCGACCCACGGCCGCATCCCTGCCGTAATCTTCGAACACCCCTAGCCGTCCAGCAGGACACGACGGCAAGCAACGCCTGCTGGGCCAGGAGGGCCGGGTACCGCCTCACGGGTATTGGGCGGCGTGGCCCCGTCATGGCACGCCCGGCCCTCCTCCGCCGCTCATATCCGCAGTACGCACGAGCAACCAGCTCGAAGCGGTCCGCCCGGTTAAGGAGGGTGATCTCATTACCACCGACGATTCCATTCTTTCGACCGATTCACCGCCGTTGCCAAACGAGGCCGGGGCATTACCCCTTCAGCCGGCTGCCAACCTGGTGCGCGGCAACCCAAGCGCAATCGGCATCCCCAGCTTCATAGCCGGGGCCGTCGGACTCGGGCTGGTCGACACCGGCTGGATCGAGCCCGCAGCGACTGGTGCCGCCATCCCTGTCATCGTGACCGCGACCTCGCTCGGTCTTCTGATCGCCGCGGTCTGGGCGGCGGCGCTCGGGCAGAGCGCGCCAGCCAGCCTGTTCGCGGTGTTCAGCGGGTTTTTCGGCAGCTACGCCGCGTTCGTCCTAGGCCTCGGCCACAACTGGTACAACATCCCGGCCGACCAGGTGACCAGGACCACCGAGCTGTGGCTGATCTGCTGGCTGGTCACCGTGGTCGTGCTCACCGTGGCACTCCTACGACTGCCCAGCAGCTTCACCCTGCTGCTCGGGCTCGTTGACGTCGCGCTGCTGCTGCTACTGCTCGGCACCATCAACACCAATGCGGCCCTGACCCACGCCGGCGGCTACTTCGTGTTCGCCGTCGTCGCCGTGGCGACCTACCTGTACGTCGGCATCTTGTTCGCCGAGACCGGTGGGAAGGGGTTCCCGCTCGGCAAGCCGATCATCTCCGGATAGCACCCCGTGATCCGACTTCCGTAGGTGCCCACGCTGACGCGTAAACGAGGAAGGCGTCATCACACCCCTCATCGGTTTTGCGTAGCCCATGCGGGGCCTGGGAAGCCGCTCGCCATCCTTGCCAGAAACGTCCCACCGGAAGGTGTATCGTTATGAGCCAAGCTGAAAATTCTGACGACAAGTCGCTCGTTGAGAGGTTCCTCGAAGACAACGTCCTGTTCCTCGGGCCCGATCCCGAGATCATGAAAAACCACAAGCTCGCTCCCGAGTCACCGCGCGAGACACAGGCGCTGGCGCAGTTCACGGACCCTGAAGTGGTCAACCTGGTGCGGAACAAGCTGCAGACCGCATGTAACGAGTCGTTCGAGATGGTAGAGCAGATGGGTGCGGCTCCGGGAGCGAAGTGGGGCGACCTGATCTCCGGGATATGGACGTCCTCGGGTGACCTGGCCCTGTCCAGCATGGGCGGTGTACTGCTGTTCTCGGTGCTCACGCAGCACCCTGTCAAGTTCATCGTCAAGTACTGGGCCGACGAGCCGACGGTCGGTATCCACGAGGGCGACATCTTCATGCACAATGACGCCCGCTACGGCAATGCCCACAACACCGATCAGAGTCTCCTCATTCCAGTCTTCCACGAGGGGCAGCTGATCTGCTTTACCGGCGCGGTCGTGCATGAGGGTGAGAACGGAGCCACCGAACCCGGCGGTATGCCCTCGGCGGCGGAGTCCCCGTTCGACGAGGGTCTGAAGATCCCGCCGCTCAAGGTGGGCGAGAACTACACGTTCCGCCGCGACATCATGACATTCCTACAGAACTCGGTGCGCGAACCGAAGTTGCAGCTGGAGGGCATGAAGGCTAAGCTTTATGCGGCCATGCGGATGAAGGACCGGGTTCTGGATGCGATCGCCGAATATGGTGTCGACCCGGTGATCGCCACGTTGCGGCGCACCCTGACCGACACCGCCGACGAGGTTCGCCGCAGGCTCCGCACGTGGCCGGATGGCACCGTGCGGCAGAACGTCTTCCCGGACGGGACGCTGCGGGAGAACTGCCTGGTCAAGATCAGGCTGGCGATGACAAAGAAGGACGACGAGCTGATCCTGGATTTCCGTGGCTCATCACCGGAGTTCCTTAACCGGGCCAATAACACGATCCTTTCGTCGATGAAGGGCATGCTGGCCCAGGAGTTCCTTACGTTCGTGTGGCCGGACCTGCCGCGGAACCAGGCGGTGTTCGAGCCGATGACCGTCGTCACCGACCCAGGGTCGGCGCTGAACTGTTCCCCGGATGCGCCGAACGCGCAGTGCATGATGACGTTCTTCCCTTCCTTCACGGCGGCCCAGTTGGCGGTGCCGAAATTCCTCTACAGCGCGGGTGAACGTTCTACGGACATCGTCGCCGGCTGGTACAATATGATCGTCACGCTCATCTACGGGGGCATCAACCAGCATGGCGAGCTGGTCGGTAATGTGTGTGCCGACCTCAATGGAATGGGCGGGGCCGCGCGGTCCAACCGGGACGGTGAGCACGCGGTCGCCCCGATCTTCGCGCCCATGGCCGACATAGGCGAGCAGGAGCTCATCGAGGAAGAAGTCCCGATCCTGAAGATCGTGCCGAACAGGGTGATGCGGGATAACCAGGGCTTTGGCAAGTTCCGCGGCGGCCAGGGCTACCAGCAGATCGCCACCGCCAAGGACAGCGCCATGTGGGGGTTCATGGTGTGCAGCATCGGCTCGAAGTTCCCCAGCTCGCACGGCATCTTCGGTGGTTACGGCCCCGGCACCTTCCCATTGTGCAAGATCAAGAATGTTGACATGTTCAAGGTGATGGACGACCAGCGCGAACTGCTGCGCTACACCATCGAGGAACTGATGAACGACCGTCCGTTCCCCGACGCGACCTACTCGACACACCACATGGGCCTGCAGTTCGAACTCGCCGAACGAGGTGAGCTGTACATGCTCACCCAGGGAGCCGGAGGTGGCTACGGTGACGTGCTCGAACGCGCCCCTGAGGCGGTGGCCGCCGACTACCGCGACGGCCTAGTGTCCCTCAGCACCGCGCGCGACATCTACCAGGTGGTGCTCAACCCGGACACTGCCGCGGTCGATGCCGAGGCTACCTCAGCGGCCAGGAACGCCGAGCGGGCTGCTCGGCTGAAGCGGGGCAAGCCGTTTGCGGAGTTCGTCAAGGACTGGGAGACCGAGACGCCTCCAGCCGATGTGCCGTTCTTCGGTTCCTGGGGTGATCCTCGGTTGCTTTTCCGAGGTACTCCGGAGGACACCTGCCCTGCGGACGCGATCGTGCCGGTGATGATGCCCAACCCGAAGGATGTGCGGATCGCGGAGCTGGAGGCCAAGCTCGCGCAGCTGCAGGGCTGACGGTGGGGTACTGACGAGGATGGCGGGAGAACGATGAAGGCCTTGGACGACTGGGTTCATGGCAGGCGTGACACTCTGACCTGGTTGGACTGCGACCGGTACGTGTGGTCGGTGTTCGCTGGCGCGCCGGACCGCTGGTACGACGATCCGGCCACGCTGGTCGCGGCCACCGCGCAGGCACACCGGTTACTGCGGTCCGATGTGTTCGGTGTCAACGTCTTAGGTCCGTTCTCCCGCCACCTCGTTCCGGCTGGAGACGCTGCCGAGGTGTGCGCGGCGCTGGAGTTGGCCGAGCCGCGCCGGGTGCTGGCCGACACCCTCGACGCCCTGCTCCACCAGCTCGGCGACCATGCCGACATCGTGCTCGGCTGTCCGTCCCCGCGCCGGCTCTTCGCGTCCGGTGCGGAGGTCGGTTTCGACGAGCTCGATGACGTCGCAACAGGTCTGCTGGAGGTGATCCGCACCATGGCGGATCGGCCGGTCGGCGGGTTGCAGATCATCTGTGATACCCCGTCAGGGCCCGACGACGACGAAATTGACGTCTGGTCGAGTCTGCTGGCCGCAGCCGGGCACTACGGCTGGATCAGCGCGATCCGGTTGGATGGCGTCGCCGACCCCGACCAGGTCGACACTCCGCTGGCCGGTGAGCTACTGCTCCTTCCCCGCGTAGCGGCCGATGCGCTGCCTGATGATCGCCGCCACGGTGGCGGACTCCCGCCCGCCCTGTGGGCCGACACGGCCGAGGCCGCCAGGCTCGCCGAGGCGGCAGCCAAGCGTCGGTTCCGGTTCGGGGAGATCCCGGCCGACGCCCCCCCGGAAACGGTCGTTGCCCGCATCGCGGTGCTCGGCGAAGCCGCACGGTGACGGTGAGCGCCACGGACGACAGCCTGGACGAATGCCGCCATATCCGCCTGGCCGCGCTTGCGTGGGAGGGCCTCCTGCCTGCTGGCTCAAGGGGAGGCCGGTTGGGCCATCGGGGTCTGTGGCGTTCCACGAGACGTGGACGCGCTGTCCGATCAGTGCGAGGTGGCGCTGGCCGTCGGCGCGGACATATTGAACGATCCCAGTCCTCCAGTGGCTGAGGCACCGGAGCGGATCGGGGCCCGCGGCTGACAACCTCGACCCGACCTCGTACTGGAGGCCGGATGAGGAGCTCGCCGCGGTGCTCGGCACCACGTTCTGGTCGCCAAGGTTGGCTCCGTGACCGTTCTCGAGCGCACCTCACCAAGGCAGGAAGGACGCCCCATGCGGGTCATCGACTACTTCGACAAGGGCGCACAGCACAACGGCGATCGCTTCTTCATCGTCTCCGATGAGGGCAACGTGACTTATGCCGAGGCCGCTCGGCATTCGCGGCGGCTGGCCGCCGGGCTGTACGCGCGAGGCTTCTCCCCCGGTGATGGGGTCGGCGTGCTGGCCCCGAACGTCAGCGAGGGGCTCCTGGGGATGCTCGGCCTCTGGAGGGCCGGCGGCGTCTGGGCACCCCTCAACCATCTCAACGCGTTGAGCGCGACGCTGGACTTCATGAATGAAGTGAAGGTGCGGTGGCTGCTGCTGCACTCACGCTTCGCCGACCAAGTAGATGAGATCCTCGCGCACGTGCCCACCCTCAAGCACGTCATCTGCCTGGACAAGCCGTTCGCCGGCGCTGAGTCGATGGCCGATGTCCTCGCCGCCGGCGACGGGGTGGACATACCGGACTGGAGCGACCCCTTCGGCGCACCTACCGCAGTGTGTGCTACCTGGCCCACGGGCGGGACGACGGGCAGGTCCAAGGCGGTCATCTGGACCAACGACGTATTCGCGAACCTCATCGACCTGTCCACGCGGCACTGGCCGGCGTCCGAGCACCCGGTGAACCTCATGGTGGCGCCTATCACGCACGCGGCCGGCGTCATGGCGGTCATCCTGGCGGCCCAGGGCGCGACGGTCGTCATCCGCCCGGGTTTCGACGCCGAGGACGCACTGGGCCGCATCGAGCGCGACGGAGTCACGCATGTGTTTCTTCCGCCGACGGCGTACTACCGCATGCTGGAAGGCCAGAAGGCGCGGCCCCGCGACTGCTCCAGCCTGAAGATGCTGCTGATCGCCGCCGCGCCGGTCTCGCCGGACAAGTTCAGCGAGGGCGTCACCGCGTTCGGTCCGTGCATCGCGCAGTGCTGGGGGCAGGCCGAGGCGCCGATGCTGCTCACCTACCTCTCGCCTCAGCAGGTGGCCGCCGCGGTCGCGGGAGACCACCCGGAGAGGCTCGCGTCGTGCGGGCATCCGACGCTTTCCTGCCAAGTGGAGGCGATGGATGATCAGGGCAACCTTTTGGCACCCGGTGAGCGGGGCGAGCTGGTAGTCCGCGGTCGCCTCGTCACGTCTGGCTACCACAACCGTCCGGAGGACACCGCCGCGATCCGTACGTTCGGCTGGCACCACACCGGCGATGTCGGCTACCTCGACGAGAACGGCTTCGTCTACATCGTCGACCGGAAGAAGGAAATGGTGGTCACCGGCGGGTTTAACGTCTATCCTGCCGAGGTGGAGTCGGCCATTTTGGCGCTGCCTGAGGTCCGCGACTGCGCCGTCATCGGTATTCCAGATGACGAGTGGGGTGAGGCGGTGTGTGCGCTGGTAATCCCGGCCGAACCGGGATGGGCCGACGCTGGCCACATCATCTCGACCAGCAAGGCGACGTTGGGCTCGGTGAAGGCGCCGAAGGTCGTGCACTTCGTCGATTCACTCCCGTCGACGCCGGTCGGCAAGGTCGACAAGAAGGCGATTCGAGCGAGGTATTGGAAGGGCCGGACGCGGTCAGTCAACTAACACCCACCACAGCCATGTCCTATATGTGGCGGCTGCGGTCTACATGCCGCGATGGCCACGCTGCGCATAAATCATTATGCATATCTAGCTCACGACCATCCGTCGCGCGGATAGCGCGGCGGATTTAATCCCTAACTGGATGAGGAGGCCACGGATGAGCCCCAAGGGTCATTCCGCCTCGACGGCAAGGTCGCGCTGGTAACGGGTGGCACCCGTCGCATCGGCGTCGAGTGCGCGCGGGCTCCTGCAGCTGATGGCGCCAGCGTGATGGTGACAGATGTAGAGTCCTGCCGGAAAGGAGACCGCTGAGTCTAAAGGATGTGACTGTGGAATTCGGGAGGCTGGGCTACGACATTTACTGGAATTCCATCCATCCATCCAGGCGTTGTGGAAACCGACACGGCAGAGCAGTTCTTCCGCAAGAACCAGGCTCTGGCCATGGAAAGTCTACATTAGGTCCGCATTCACCGCGGCTCATCCGATCGGCCGCATGGGTTTGCCGCGGGATATCGCCAACACCGTGCGCTTCCTCGCGGCAGATGTATCGTCCTGGATCACCGGCGTGGAGCTACCGATCGACGAGGGTTGGATCGCGATCTGAACCTGATCTATAACCTGTATGGTGTGTTGGTAAGTGGCCATGGTGAGCTCTCGTCTGGTGGCCTTTCCGACGTCGTGGCGGGGCGCTGGCGTGTAGATGGGCGAGCCGGGAGGCCGGCTGGAGACGCTGCCGAGGTGTGCGCGGCGCTGGAGTTGGCCGAGCCGCGCCGGGTGCTGGCCGACACCCTCGACGCCCTGCTCCACCAGCTCGGCGACCATGCCGACATCGTGCTCGGCTGTCCGTCCCCGCGCCGGCTCTTCGCGTCCGGTGCGGAGGTCGGCTTCGACGAGCTCGATGACGTCGCAACAGGTCTGCTGGAGGTGATCCGCACCATGGCGGATCGGCCGGTCGGCGGGTTGCAGATCCCTTGCGCTTCGAGGTGTTCGACACAGCTGTTCCTGCAGCTCTACGGCCACAGCACCGAGGTGGAGAATGCCGCCGCAACCTGCCCCGGAGTCGGGTGGGTCTCGGTCGTGGGAATTAATGCGGCCCCCCGACCGAGACGAAGGCGACGTCGCGTTCGTCGTGCCCGACAGTACCGGCGCGCTCGACGAGGCCAAGCTGCTCACCCACTGCCCCAGCGAGCTCGCCCGCTACAAGCCAGCCCAAGGTCGTGCGCGTCGTTGAGAGGCTGCCAGCCACCATGTTCGGCGAGATCGGCAGGAATGCTGCGGCCGGCTAGCCCCGTCTTTTGCGCATGGGGTTTCGATGCATTACTCGGGCCGGTTGTCGATCAAAGTAGTCGGGTCGGGTCGGGCCGACGCCGAGGATGTCGAGGAGGTGCTGGTGCAGGTGTGGCGGGCGCGGGATGTAGGCGGGTCGGCTGCCCTGCGCGGGCACGAGGCGCAGCTTGCTGAGCGTGCCGAGGATGAGTGCCCCGGTGGGGCGGGCGGGACGTCCGGCGTAGAGGCCGGAGATCTTCCCGTCTGGGCCGGCGCCTTGCCGGGCTTGGCGTTCGATCAGGCAGAAGATGAGCAGGGCCAGGCAGATCACGTGGATGAGGGCGTGGATCCGCTGGTTGGAGTGCAGGAACATCGGTTCGACCGCGAGTGGGCTCTTGAATGCGCCGTAGCGACGTCCGACGACTTCCTGTCCTTTGTAGCGGGCGCGAACCTCGCCGGGGCCGATCTCGTGTGGCAGGGTGTACCAGCCGTCGGTAGTGGCCTCGGCGTCGAGCGCGGCGGCGTCGAAGTGCCAGGTCAGGTCCGGTCTCCCGGTGTCCGGGTCGACGTTGGTGGTGGCGACCAGGTAGTGGGTGACGCGGTGTTTCGTCGCCAGGAGGGTGAGGCGGGCTTTCACCGCGGCTTCGGTGCGGTAGAGGTGGTGGCTGCCCGCGGTGCGGGTGAGGGTGTCGAGGTCGGCGCGGGCACGGCCGAGTTTCAGCGCGCGGGCGGTCTTGGCTGCCTCACCGGCACCGCCGTCGTAGGCGCGGTGGACCAGCGGGATCCCGCCGTCACCAGTGACCGCGAGCCCGGTCCGGACCTGTTTGAGATCGGGCCGGCGGTCCTTCGGGTGGCCGTATCTCGGGGTCGCGTAGTCCTCCTCGGCCTCGGGGTAGGCGCCGTGCAGCGAGATCGACGTCATGACCGAGTGGATCCGGGAGATGTCGAGGTCGAACGTGGTGATCGCCGCGGTGCCGACCGAACCCATGACTGCCTCGCAGACCGGGGCGAGCGCGTCCAGCGCCCGACCGAGCCGGTCGTCGTTCAACACGTCCGGCGCGAGGCCGAACATCTCCTCGACCGCCCAGTCCCGTGCCCACCGTTCGACGTGGAGCAGCGGGGTCGGGGACGTCAGCCGGTTGGCGACCAGCGCGGCGATCACCTCACCGTGAGTCGCCCGGTTGGCCTTGTCACGCATCGGGGCGAGCCGATCGATCGTGCCCGCGACATCGAGGCGGGCCAGGTAGTCACGCACGACGGGCAGCGCACCGAGCGGCTTCTCGACGCTCGGCGGCACGTAGTCCATCGCGACCGACATAGCCACGAACAGTCCCAGACCGGCCACTACCGATCACGATCGTCCCGACGTAATCCGAACAAGACATCACGCAGCTGTCCCACCGCACGCACGTACGGAAGACAGGGCTAGCCGGGCTGGGGCGCCGAGATATTGCGGGCCCGAGTGGACGGTGGGAAACTCTGCTCTAGAGCATGTGGGGGAAGTCACAAGCATGTGACAGCGGAGGTGGGCGGGGAGCCCTTGAAGGCGAGGCGAGCTGGATGGACGCCGAGGTACGTCCCATGCTGGCGGTGTCCACGAAGTTTCAGGCGCCGAGCTATGACGATGGGCTGGTCAGCCGTGACCGCCTCATCGACCAGCTTCGCGAAGGTCGAACCAAGCGGCTGACGTTGATCCACGCACCCGCCGGGTTCGGTAAGACCACTCTGGCGGTCCAGTGGCAGCGTGTGCTGCGTGCCGAAGGTGTGCCGGTCGCCTGGCTCAGTCTCGATCGCGACGACAACGACGCCGTCTGGTTCCTCAGCCACCTCATCGAGGCGGTGCGTCGCGTCGAACCCACCTTCGCTGGCGGATTGGTCGATGTCATCGAACATCATTCCGGTGACGCTCAACGTTACGTGCTCACCGAGCTGGTCAACCAGATTGCCGAACACCGACTGCCCCTCGCGATCGTTCTCGACGACTGGCACCTCATCGACAACCCCAATGCTGCCGCCGCGCTGGAATTCTTGCTGGATGTGGGTCCTGACAACCTCCACCTGATCGTCACCAGTCGAACCCGCTCGCCGGCTGTCGGGAGGCTCAGGGTCCGCAACCAGGTCACCGAGATCGACGCCACCCAGTTACGTTTCGACCGCAACGAATCCGCCGCCTTCCTCCTCGACCTCAACGCACTGGACCTCGACAGCGAGGACGTTCATCGACTGTGCTCCAGCACCGACGGCTGGGTTGCCGCGCTCCAACTCGCCACCCTGTCGCTACGCAACAGCGATGACCCGTCAGCGCTGATCCGCGGCTTCTCCGGACGGCATCACTCTATCGGCGACTACCTCGCCGAGAACGTGCTCAACACGCTGCCCGCCGACCTGCTTGACTTCCTCCTCACGACCTCCATCTGTGATCGTCTCTGCGGTGACCTCGCCGCCGCGGTCAGCGGACAGCGGCGTGGGCAGGCCCTGTTGGAGGAGCTCGAACAGCGAGACATGTTCCTGCGGCCGCTCGACGACAACCGGGAATGGTTCCGCTATCATCACCTCTTCGCGGACTAGCTGCGGCGGCACCTGGAACGCACTCATGCGGACCGGATCATCACTCTCCACCGCACCGCGTCAGGGTGGTTCGCCAATCATGACCTGCTCGGTGAGGCCGTCACCCACGCCTTGGCCGCCGGCGACGACACCGGAGCTGTGGATTTGGTGGAACGGCAGGCCATGCCCCTGGTAGAGCACAGCCGCATGGCCACTCTGCTCGGCTTGGTCAACAAGCTGCCGCAGACTCTGCTACCCGGCCGACCGGGGCTGCAGATCGCCATCGCCTGGGCCAACTGCCTCCTGCAACGGGCACAGCCCGCGCAGACCGCGCTCGATCACGTACGAGCCACCTTGGTCTCCGTAGCCGACGACACCAGTAGGGAAATCCTTGGCGAGGCCGATGTCGTCCAAGCCTGCATAGATGTTTACGGTGACCGGATCGACCGCGCCGCCATCCTGGTCGCCCCCTACCTCGCGGACGACCCGAGCTACCGACCCTGGCCAGTCGCGGTGTCGTCCAATATCCGTACATTTGTTGATATCCACACTTTCGCTTACGACACCGCGAAGACACGGCAGCAGTGGGCCAACGCCTTCCATGAGACGACACACGGGCCTTTCCCTGCCGTGTACGGGCGTTGCTTCGCCGGACTAGCAGCATTCGCCCAACTTGACCTGGTGACCGCCGGGCGCCTCTATAAGGAAGCAGTGGTCCTCGCCCGCGGAGGTGCTGGAGGAAAATCGCATGCCGCCCGGATGGCGGGAGCGCTACTGGGCAGGCTGTACTACGAGCGCGGCGACATCAACGCCGCCGAGCGGCTCCTTGAGGAGTGCCATGAACTTGGCGCCGAAAGCGGCGTTGCCGACTTCATGATCGCGACTTACTCCACACTGGCCCGTATCAAAGTGCTGCGAGGCGACGTCGAAGACGCCTGGTCATTTCTCAATGAAGGCGAAGAAGCGGCGAGCCAGCTCTCGCTACCTCGTTTGTCGGCCGCCGTCGATCACGAACGCCTGCGGCTGCATTTGGACCTCGGGGACATCAGGAGCGCACAGAACGTACTCGCCCGCCAAGTCGAGGATATCGAACGCGGCGACGATGGCATCGCCATGGCCACCCGCCACTACCAGCTCGCGATGCGCGCGCGAATAATGTCTGCTCAGGGCGACTACGAAGGCGCACTCCGACTACTGTCCGAGATTCTCCAGGAGAGTAGCTCCGTAGCCTGGCGGTACGCTGAAACGACCGCACGCGTCGAACTCGCCGTGGTCCTCTCTCTCGGCGGCGACTCTGACGCTGCGATCCGTGCAGCGGTGCCTGCGCTGGTTGCCGGAGCCCGCTCCGGTCTCGTGCGCACTATGATCGATGCGGGGCCGGAGCTCCTAAAGATCATCAGAGGGCTTCGAGACGCTAGTCGATGTCGCCGATGGCCCGCGAATTTGCCCACCGTACCGTCGGACTACCTGTACAAGCTGCTCACCGCGACCCATATCGACGCGGGGCGGGCAGCCATCCCCATTATCGATCGCCCGGGCGAGCGGAATCCGCCCGAAGAACCGCTCAACGCCCGCGAGATCGACATCCTCCGTCTCCTGAACTGCGGGCTGTCAAACAAAGAAATCGCACGTAGTCTCGGCTTGACTATAAATACCGTCAAATGGTATCTTAAAAACATTTATGCCAAGCTAGGAGTCGCCCGCCGCGGCGAATCAGTTGCGGAGGCGCGGCGCCGAGGTTTCCTGCCTTGAAAGCTCTACCATCTCTTCGGCGAAGGCGCTGACAGTAGCCTCGGGTTGGGTACGTCAGGCGGCGTGTGTCATTCGGGGTACCGGCTGCGGCGCGTTGCTGGTACTGGTAGCAGTGCACCCGCGAGATCTGGACTCCGCAACTTGGACACCTGGCCGGCGGCCGGCGCATCTGATGTTCGGTCCCACCCGGATCAGTGATCAGGTTGCCTTCTTCCTCTCCGGAAAGTCCGGAAAGCGCTAGATCCGGACTGATGTGCCCGTTAAATCCGGACAGGCGAAATTAAGCTAGTTTACGCCGCAGACTGTCTTTTCAGATAGTCATCGTGGACCTGGCGCGGGTACGGTAACCGAGTCCCGAGTGGCGGCGTGTCGTGTTGTAGCGGAGTTCGATGTAGCGGGTGATGTCACGGCGGGCGTGTTCGCGCGTGGGGTAGACGGTGCGGTGGACGTGTTCGTTCTTGAGGGCCGCGAAGAACGACTTAGAGTTGACCCGTTCCTGTTCACACCCGGGCTCTTTGGGGCAATGGTCCCAGGGAGGAGTGCAGGTGCCGAGATCAAAACCGCCGTACACCGAGGAGTTCCGCCGGCAGATGGTGGAACTGGTTCGAGCTAGGCGGATACTCGAGGAACTAGCGAAGGAATACGGCCCTTCAGGGCAGTCGATCCGTAACTGGGTCCGGGAAGCCTCCCGAGACGAAAGCGGCAGAGCGGACGAGATCAGCACCGCGGAACGCGAGGAGCTGAAACGCCTCCGGAAGGAGAACCGGCAGCTCCGCGAAGAACGCGACATCCTCCGCAAGGCCACAATTTTCTTCGCGACGGGTGTGTCCAGGAGTTCGACTATGTGAGGTGTAGTCGGGCGTAAGCTTGAGGTGGCCAGCCGGTGGAAGTCCAGTCTGCGGAGGTGCCGGAACCCGCGGTAGCTGGTTCCCGGCGTCGGGAGAGATCCCGGGCGTCGAAGCGGAACACGCCACCTGACCCGCCAAGCCGACGCCCTCGGCTACACCGTCCGCTTCGACCCCATCCCCGAGGCCGCCCGAGCCGGGCACCGCCGTCACCTCACGTTATTTCTCGGGTCAGACCCGCCACCGGTCGTCGTCAACTAGGGCGTCGGCGACAACGGCTCGGTTACGGCCAGTGTTCTTGGCGTGGTAGAGAGCCGTGTCGGCGCGGGCGAGAAGGGAGTCGAGGCCTGTGTCAGCGGCATGGAGAGTGGCGAGGCCGACGCTGACAGTGACCGACAGTGGGCCGACAGAGGTGGGGATCGGGGTCGCGCTGACAGTCTCGCGGAGCCGTTCGGCGAATGCGCGGGCGGTTTCGGTGGGTGCGTCGAGGGCAACAGTGAACTCCTCGCCGCCGATCCGGCCGATGATGTCCCGCGCGCGTAGCGTGGCGCGGAATCGCTGGGCGACCTCGGTGAGTACCGTGTCGCCGATGGCGTGTCCGTGCAGGTCGTTGACGCGTTTGAAGTGGTCGATGTCGGCCATCAGAACGGCCATCGGCCGGCCACTGCGCAGGTGTCGTCTCGTCATCGCCCCGGCCTGATCGAGGAGGTGACGGCGGTTGGCCAGTCCGGTCAGAGGGTCCATCTGGGCAAGGCGCTGGGCCTCCTCGTATCGGCAGGCGTTCTCGCAGGCAACCGCAGCGTGGCCGAGCACGGTGCGGGCGATTGCGAGCTGCTCGGGTCCATAGCAGTCGGCCTCCCGGCAGGTGATCAGGATCAGAACGGTCGGATGCGGGCGGAAGGCCGCAGGGACGGCCAACCAGCTACCAATAGGATGGCGTTGGCCAGGGAGAGGTTCGGGCGGGCCACCGCGGGGGTCGGCGAGCGCTTGCCCGGCGTAGGCATCCAGCAGCGACGAGCCCGGGCGCAGCCTGATCCTCTGGCCCACGGTACGGGAGTCCACGTCGCCATGAACGGCAACGACCCGCAGCGTTCCGCTCGGTTCGCGGGCCAGCGCCCAGACCGTGTCGAACGCGAGCATGTGGGCAGCAGCGCTCATGACCCTGCGCAGAACCTTGCGGGCGTTGAGGGTGGATGCCGCAGCGGCGGTGATGTTCTGAATGGTTTCGGCCAGCTCGCGCTGGCGGCATTCGCTGGCCACCAGCATCCGCAGTTTCGCAGGGTCCGCGGTGCGCAGCGAGATCAATTCCCGGTCCGCTCTGCTCGTCGAAGCGAGCACGGCTTGACGGATCTCGCCGGCTGCGATACTTGCCATCGCCGAGAGCAGGGGTCCTGCATGCCGGTTCGGGCAGGTCACGTCCAGCAGGCCGAGGAGTTCCCCGGTCACCAAGTCATGCAGCGGAACTCCGACGCAGGCGAGGTCGCTGTAGGGTTCGCCGTAGTGCTCGGCGCCGAAGACGCCAATCGGGGCATCTCCCGCCAGGGCGGTTCCGACGCCGTTCGTGCCGACGAAGCGTTCCGCGAAGTTGAAGCCGGGCGCCACCGGTACCCGGTCGAGCCGCCGCTCGAAGGCAGCGTCACCGGTTCGCCGAACGAGGATCAACCCGTCCGCATCGGTCAGGATCATACTGATCTTCTGGCCTTCCAACCGGTTACCCAGCTCCTTGATGATTGGTTCCGCCGTCTGAATGAAGGGCGCATCGAGTTCCAGGCCCGAAAAAGACGGCTCCGGGCGATCGGGGGCCACCGTAAGATCCCGCGACCGTTGCCACGACTGCAGGATCGGGTCCCGCACCCCGCGAAGGTCGCCGTCCTCGCCGGTGAGGAAAAGCTCTCGTGCGCGGGACCTCGATGCACGGCCGCCTGACTGTGACGCTGTGGATCGACCCGTCATCGAAACCACTTCTTTCACAGAAAGATCAGATAACCTAGATTCAGTCTATACCCGGGAGTACCCTTGGTCTGATCGAGATGTCGTTATGACCCATACGGACCGAAAGTGATATCTGTTCGTTTCGAAACCTATTAGACGAATTTTTCGGGTTCCGTCACGATCAGCTGTCAACGGCCATTTCGTTCTCCCCGTAGGCGGCCTGCGGTTGTCCCCACCGTCACCAGATGCAGGCCCTGGATCGCGCCGTACCGGTGCGGCCACCTCAGCCGCAGGCCTCGGGTGGGGACGCGGTGTACGTCGTGGCCATGTGTGGTCCGCTGCGTTGTTGCGGTGGAAAGCTGATGCAGGTGCTGCATAGATGTGATTTGTGCATCTGAGTTGGCTAGATAGCGGGCGGAAACGCCAGATAGAAGGGCTACCGGGGCTGTGGAGCATAGGGCGTGGGACAGCGTCAGGGTCTCGCGGTGTGCTCGTCGGCCGTCGCCTGCCGGTCGGGGGCGATCGGCGGGCCGCGCGGGCTCGTCTGTGTGAGGGGATCCGCCGTCGCGGGGGGAGGCGACCATCGGTGAGGTCTGTGTCGAGAGGGACTCTGCAGCG
This sequence comes from Parafrankia irregularis, assembly GCF_001536285.1. Lineage (NCBI taxonomy): Bacteria > Bacillati > Actinomycetota > Actinomycetes > Frankiales > Frankiaceae > Parafrankia > Parafrankia irregularis. The sequence continues at coordinate 73,688 of NZ_FAOZ01000025.1, forward strand.
CGGGGATTCGCGGCGGACCGGGGCGGGGCGCGATGGGGACGCGGCCCGAGGCCGCGAGGCCGAGGATGTGCTGGATTCGCTAAGTGAGGTGGTGTTCCGGACCGACGCTGAGGGCCGTTGGACCTACCTGAACCGGGCCTGGACGACCCTGACCGGTTTCGATGTCGTCGCCAGTCTGGGTGCCCGGTTCCTGGACTATGTCCACCCTGACGAGGTCGAGTACACCGTCACGTTGTTCATGAGTGTGGTCGCGGGCGGTGCCGACCACTGCCACCACGAGACCCGCTATCGGACCCGGGACGGAAGCTACCGCCGGGTCCAGATCAGGGCCACCGTCGTGCGGGACACGGCCGGCGCGGTGGTCGGCAACATCGGGACGATCCTGGACGTCACTGCCGCCCGCCGAGACGAGAAGACCATCGGGGAGCACGCCGCGTTGCTGGACCTGGTGTCCACGGGCGTTCCCGTCGGCGAGCTGCCGGTAGGGGTGGCCCTGTATGACGCCGACCTGCGGCTGTGGCGTGGTTCACCGGTCATCGACGAGATCGTGGGCGTGCCCCAGTGTGTGGGGGACCGTCTCGACCAGCTGACGGAACGGCTGTCGCCGGCCGGTCCGCACCAGCGCTGCCTGGGCGGCGAATGGGGCATGATCGCGGCCGCGCTGGCCACCCACCACGCCCAGGTCGGCGATCTCGATCTGAGAGGGGAGCACGATTCCGCCCGGTCGGTGCGAATCACGGTGATCCCTTGGCTGCGGGGTGGTGAGGAGATGCTCGCGCTCGTCTTCACCGACATCACCGACCTGCGTCGGGCCGAGCGGGAGGCACACCGGCTCTGCCGGCGGGCGGAGCGGGGCCGGGCCTGGCTGGCGGCCAGCGCCGAGATCACGACCAGCGTGCTCGCCGCCCCGGACCCCCGCGACGCGCTCGGTCTCGTCGCGCGGATCGGCCGGCGCACAGCCGCCGCAGACCTGGGCATCCTCGCCGTCCCCGACGAAGACGGCGCCCTGGTCGTGACCGCCGCCGCCGTGGCCCCCGACCTGCCCGCCGACGCGGAGGCACTGCGAGGGCTGACCGTCACCCGCGACCCCGACGCCGGGGCGGACATGCCCACCGCGGGCCAGACCGTCGTTCTGAAAGGTCTGCACGTGCGAGGCAACCGGGCCGTTCCCACCCCGGAACTGACCCTCACGGGCGCGCTGGCCGTCCCGCTACGCCTCACCCGGAACACATCGCCGATCATGATCCTTGGGTACCGGTCCAGCTCGCCGCACCTTGCCGCGTCCGACATCGAGCTGGTCGAGGCGTTCGCCGCCGACGCCGCGCTCGCCCTCGATCTGGCCGAGGCACACCAGGAACACGCACGCCTCGCGGTTCTCGAGGATCGCGACCGCATCGCCCGTGACCTGGGTGACCTTGTCCTGCAACGCCTGTTCGCCATCGGCCTGCATCTGCAGTCCCTGACCCGCGTAGCCGGCGACCTCATCAGCGCACGACTCAACGCGGCCATCGCCGCCCTCGACCAGACCATCGAGGAGATCCGCCGCACGATCCTGCACGTGCAATCCGCATGATCCGGGCGGCACCGCCATGGTTTGCCTGCAGTGGTGAGCGGCGCGCCAGACCGGATCCCTCGCCGCTGCCGGTTCGGTGATCCGGGGCATGGCGGAACGCGCGCGGGTCCGGGAGATCGACCCGGACGAGAGGAGAAGCTGTTGCGGATTCGTGCGCTGATCCTCGTGCCCGGGTGACGCGGCGCCGAGCGCAGAGGACCCTGTTCTCAGCGCCGGCTATAACCCCAGCGCGGATCACGGAAAGGACGTTCCTGTCGGAGGACCGGGTCCGGGATGCGGTCCCGAAGAGCCCCGCGGTTTCCTCTCGGCCTGCCGCACGCCAGGATACCGCTGGCAGGCGCGGTCGCGGCGGCGAGTGGACCGGGTCGCACCACGAGGCTCACAATGGGCGACCGTGACCGATCCCGCGAGCGCCGCCCAGCGCACGTTGGCCCTGCTTACCGGCCAGCTCCACGTCGCAGACCACGAAGGCGGCCCGGACACCACCGCGCTGCGGGCCGCACAGCGACACCTCGACGCGATCATCCGCGACGCCGCTACCCGCGCCCCGATCGAGACCATCACCAGCGTGGAACGGCTGGCCGTCGGACTTCTGCTGCAGCTCGCCAAGACCACCCACACATCCCCGCAGACCACGCTCCAGGACATCGCCGTCCTCCACGCCCGCCAAAGCACGGACGCAGACCCGGCCGTCGCCTTGCTGACTGCCCGCCTCGACATGGCCGACACGACACCGGCCACGGCACCGTTGGACGCGGTACGCCAAGAACTGATCTTCCACGCGGTGCAGAGCAACCCCCAGCGCATCCTGCGCACCTTGACCATGGTCGCCACCGCGTTGCTCATCGCCCTCGCCGAAGCCCTGGGAACAACCCCCGAGAAGCTGATCGCTCGCCTCGCTCTCTACACCTACCCGCACGACCACTGACCTGGCGCGGGGGAAGACATCGGCCGCCCTCGCGCCCGCGCGCTGCGGCCGACCTTGGTCGGGCACGGGCCGACGGGACCCGCGTCACCAGCGACCGGTCGACTTAGGGGCCGGTGAGCTGTCCGTGGCGCGGCGTCCCCATCCCGCGCGGCATGGCTCGCGGGGAGACCGGCGTTGGCCTCGTCAGCCGTTCCACCGGGACCGGTAAGACCACGATCGCCACCTGGTCAGCTACCCAGCGTGGCTATGACGCGAGTCGGCGCCGTTTGTCGGTGGGGGGGAGTGTCTGCCGGTCGCGGACGGCTGGTAGGTCGTGTCAGCGGGAGTGAGCGCCGCTGGTGGTGAGGGCAGGAGGGTCGGGTCTGGGGTGGGCTGTTGGGGGTGGTGTGGGCGAGGCGGTAGGACTGGGTGCCGGTCTCGATGATGGGGCCACCGAATCGCCGAATCGGGATATCCCCGGCCCTATCCGTCATCATGGATGAGCCACGTGATGGCTAACTACGCCACGGTCGCCATGACGATCGCCGTGGCAGGATGAACTGCATGGGGCCGCCGCAGCCAACCCCCTACGACCGCGACCGTCGGTAGCCACCGATGGGCTCCGAACCAAGGCCGTGCTCCTCTAACCGTCGCAGGGAGGCCACGCCGAGCGCAGCGGCGGTTCGTGTCGTCGCGAGGTGCTCGTGATTCAGTCGTCGAATCCGACGGTCTCCGGAGTGAGCGGGCGTGCGGCTGGCCTGGTCTGGAAGCTGACGTTCCAGCCGTCATGTTCCGGTTCGCCGGCCATGGTGGCCTCCCATCGGTAACGCGTGCCCGCGGTCAGTGTCAGCGGCGGTAGGGTGATCGCGAGAGGGATCTGCAGGGGGGAGCCCTCGGCGAGGTCCTGGGTGCGGCCCGCCTCTATGATTGCTTCGAGCCGTACGGGCTGAGGCCCGGCCGGCCCGGGCTGGACGGCTGGTGCGCCGTCCTGATCGTGTAGCTCGAGTTGCAGCGTGAACGGTGAGTTCGCTCGGTCCCAGGGAACCTCGATCAGGATGCCGAGGGCGGACGGAGCAGGCGACGGCCCGATGAGGTTCCAGCCGCCGCCGAGAATGTACAGCTTGCCTTCCGAGACCTGGGCGGCATCGCAGAGGATCATGGTGAGTTTCACGGGCTACTCCTGATCTGCTCGTGCGGCGGGCGCAACGCGGCCAATCGGCAAGGGCTGGCTCTGCATCGCCGACGTAGGGCTGATACCTGTGGCCGTGAGGCGTTCGTTTCATCGCGATCAGACCGCCGCTCCCGGTGACCGTGAGGTTCAGGATCGCCGCAGGAGGCGGTCGTCGAACGCGATGTCGACAGTCTGCAGGAAGGACCCGGCACCTCCGCGGATATGCTCGCGGGTCGCGATCGCGACGGGGCAGATCGCCTGCGCCGAACGCCACACGCACGACGCCGCCGATCTCCGCGAGCACGCCCGGCCATCGAGTGGCCGCTTCACCTCGCGCCACAGCACGGCCGCGCGGGACGCGTCGCCGGCGGACTGCCTGGTCGGGTTCGGGCGCCAGCAGTAGTCTGAGCGTGCTGCGGGCGACAATCGCTTCAGACCCTGGCAGGCGTAATGGCCGAGGATGGCCACGGCGTCGTCGGCCGGCTCGGCCAGCCCGCCATCACGGTGCGCGATCATGATGGGCAGCTCGGACGAGCCGGACACCGTGGTGAACACAGTCGCCATGCTTGGTAAGCCGGCCAGCAGGTCGATGTGGCGGGTCCCACCGGCGCAGCACAGCGGACACAGGCCGGGTGTGGGCCGTTGGTCCGGCCGCAGTGCCAGCCAGGGCCGTCCGCCCCGCGCCGGGCGGTGTTGGCCTGGGCGAGGGCTCCAGGAGGGGGCATGGGTGGGTCCCAGTCCAGGTCGGCCGGGGCGGACACGTCGACGAGGCCGGGGCCAGATCCCGTTCTCGCTTGCGTAGCCAACCGCAAGACCCTCGGCGTCTGCCGCGCCTGCCACGAGGACATCCACGCCGGACGTCTCACACGCAGACCACGATGAGCACTGGAGAGCCCGCTGCTACGGAAAGCGGGCACGGCTGGTTCGGAGGGGGGCCGTCGGAAAAGGACCAGGCAACTGGCACCTCGCCGACGGCCTACCCTACGTCACGCCGGGATCTGTGGGAGCCCGGGGGTGTGATCCCCCCGGGCTCCCCGACCAATCATTCCTCGACGTTACCCATCGCTGATTGACGGTGGCCAGTGAAAAATCCCTGTATGTGGGGACAACCGCAGGCCGCCTACGGGGAGAACGAAATGGCCGTTGACATGGGTCGCCTTCGATGGCACGCGGCGCAGGTTCGCTGTCAAAGGACACCGATCTTGTCTACCGGTGTGGTGGACGCGCCGCCTGGCGCTCAAATCGATCGTCATCTGATCTTCCTTTCGGAGATCAGATCGTGCTCAATGCCGCGTGCATCTGGCGCTCGATGCCATGTCCGAAGCCAGATGGCTCGGTTCTCGGCGGTCACCAGAACAGGTGTGCGCGTTCGCCGGCGCAGAAGCGACGCGCGGCGATGAACAGGCGGAGGTAAAGCTGATCCAGTTTCAGGTAGTTGGGGATGAGGTCGGCCGTCGTCAGGGCGGCCTCGCGGTACTCAAGCCCGATGTCGGTGCGGGTGGCATAGCGGGCGGGCACGGTGTCGGTGTCACCGTCGGCGAGCTTGATCGCGTCGCCCAAGGCGATGTCCACCAGGCCGGATACCTCAGCATCGGCGAGTGGGATCTCCTCCAACGCCACGTCCAAGGGGATCAGATGCCAGTGTTGGAACTCGCGTTCGATGTAGTCGGGGGCGAGGGTGACGGCGGTCTGCCGCAGGCCGATCGGGTGCAGGTCGGCGTAGGCGACGGGCAGGCCGAGTTCCTCGTGGACTTCCCGCACGCCGTCGGCGATGGTCTCACCGGCCTGGTAGTGGCCGCCGACGGTGATGTCGGCGTAGTCGGGCCGGTCGAAGCTGTAGCGACCGGGGGCCTTCTTCTGGAGGAGCACGCGCCGGGTGGTGGGGTTGATCGCGAGTGCGGAGAAGGTGCGGTGCCACAAGCCCGTGGCGTGGGCGGCCTTCTTGTCCTCGGTGCCGACGGGTTCGTAGCGGTCGTTGAAAATATCGATCAGCGTCACGGTTGTCCTCAGGGGTGAACGGCGGGTTTCGTCTGGAGTTGCCAGTAGGTTTGGAGGGCTTCGAGGTATCGGTGTGGCTCACCGACGGTGACCCAGCGTCCGCTGATCCGGTGGACACGCACGTCGGCGATCCGGGCGATTTCACCCACGGCCACTCCGAGATCGACTTCTCCGCGGGCGTGTTCGGTCGGGACGAGCAGATCGAAGATCGACGGTCGCAGGATGAGTCGGGACACGACCGCGAGCGGTTCTACCACCGTGGCTGGATCGGGGCGTTGCCGGATGCCAAGGACGCGGTCGGGGTTGTCGGGATGGGTGTCGATCACACCGAACGAAGCGATGTCGGCGGGGGCTACGAGTTGCGCGGCGATCACCGCGTCGGCTCCGTCGTTGGCGAGGTCGCGCATCGCCGCGAGGTCGTGTCCGCCCAGCAGCACCTCGTCGCCGAACGCCACGGCGAAGGAATTCTGCGCGGAGAGTCTGTCCCGCAGGGTGAGTAGCGGGGTGCCGCTGCCGTAACCGTGCCCGAGGTCCTCGGCGATGGCCTCGACGGGCACACCGTCGTCGCGCAGCACATCCAGGTAGGCGGGCACGACGACATCATCGGGCCGGGTGGCGACGATGACAGTGGTGGCTCCGGCTCGGACACATTCGGAGATGACATGGTCGACGGCGGGCCGGTGCCCGACTGGCAGCATCTCCTTGGGGACGATCGTGCTGAAGGGCCGGAACCGTGTCGCGTGCCCCGCCGCGGTGACCACCGCTGTCCAGGCCTCTGGCATCACCGAATACCTCCCGTTGCGCTCTCAAGGATGCGGGCGAGGTCACTGATCGGGTTGTGCGCGCCGAAGTTCACCTCGATGCACGGCACGGCCGCCGCGATGTGTTCGATCGCGGCCCTTGCGTGGCGGTCGAGCTGGTCGTCCGTACTGCGGCGGGGGACCAGCCAGGGCCGGACCCAGAACTCGTCGCGGGGGGTGAAGCAGTTCGCTGCGACGATCCGGCGCGTCTCGGGGGCGGTCAGGCGGCGTGTCTGTGCCGGCTTGCTCGTATCGGCCAGCCGGGGCACCACGACCATCCGCAGCGCCGACCGTGAGATCAGGCGGGCACCGAACGCCTCGGCGAACTGGCGGGCGGTGAAGGCGTGCTTGACCGTCGAGCCGATGTCCGCGGGCATCCTGTCGAGCCCGCTGCCGGTGCCGGCGGTGCGTCGAACCAGGCTCTCCAGCTCGGGGAACGCTGCGATGGTGCCTCGCCCGGTCGGCACCGGAAGCGGCACCGCGACCGCGTGATCACCCTTGTGGAGGACAAGCCGATCGTTGGACATCAAAGCAGCGCCGGGTAACCGCAGCAGCGCCGCAGCCACGGTGGTCTTGCCCGCCCCACGGGGTCCGCAGACCATCACGGCCGTGCCGCCGACATCGACACCAGCCGCGTGGAAGATGACACCGCCGGCGTCTTCGTAGGTGCGCAGCATGGCCTCCCGGATGAGCCTGATCGGGTAGCGATGCGGGCGCACGGTCCCGGTATGGGTGAACAGATCGATGTCGTGGCCGTGCACGGTCACGGCGTACGCGCCCGGCTGGTGTTCCACCTTGTCCGTGGCGATGACGTAGCAACGGCGGCCCGTCGGGTCGTCGGCCGTCTGCATCAGCAGTCCCGGAACCGGTTCGATGAAGCTTGTGGTCGGCGAGCGCGTGATGGTCGCGACGACCTGGTGAAATGCCAGGTCGTCGGTGTGCACTCGGATGCTGAACCCGGCCAGATCGAGTTCCCCTGGTGGTGTCGTGAGGAAGTCCGACAGGTACGTCTGCTGGGTTGACAGCCATGTGGATGGTGCTGTGATCGCGAACGCCACATCTCCGGCGTGACAGTCCCACCTGGCCAGGGCCGCCGATGGATGGGCTGACGGTTTCATGTCAGGGCAAGCTCCTTCACTGCCTGGTCGGCCTGCCGGATGCGGCGGGCCCGTTCTGCTTCGGGTAGATCCCGGAACGCCCGTACGGAGGTCAGGGCGAAGAAGGTATGAGCGCTCGCAGGTTCGGCCTGCCCGGCCAGCGCGCGCAAGGCCAGCACGGCTCGCGTCCGGAACCACCATGCGGAGAACGACTCGACGGGCTGGGTAGCTGTCGGCGACACCAGGCATGCGAGATCCTCGCGTTGGCCTGCCGCCGCGGTGGCAGAGGGATGCAGGAGCGCGCGGGCGGCGTAGCCGATCATCGCGTCGAGGGTCACCGTGGTGTCGAAGCACAAGGCGTCGAACAGCTCCTCGAACAGGTTCGACGGCTCCGGACGCATGCTCGGGATGAGCGGTGGCAGCACGTCGACCAGCACGACGTGGTCCTCGGCGAGGCAGAAGTTCACCAGATTGGTGTCCACGCGGGCATCCGTGGCGTCCAGGGCGCGTACCCATCCGGCGATCTCGATGACCGCGTCGATGAAACGAGGCGGGTTGATGCTGGCGTGGTCGAGCAGCGTCGGGCCGGTGACCCAGCGATGCCGTACCGCGAGCGGCTGGGTGGATTCCACCGACAGGCGGGATGGCAGGGTGACTCCGGCTGCTCGCAGCGTGGACAGGTAGGCGTTCATGCCGGTCGCCCCGGCGTTCTGCGCCACTGCCGCGAACCGGGACCCCGCCGGGTGCTGTCCGTTCAACGTTTTGATCACGTCGTCGCCGTCGCGGCGATGCGCGGCGAAGTCACCCTGCTCGGTCATCGGGTGCTATTCCTGGCGCGGAGGAAGGCGTCGGCGTCGAGCACCATGGCGCGGAATTCCGCGAGCAGGTCCAGCCTGAGGCGGTTGGCCAGCGTGCCGGCGGCCGTGACCGCGCTGGCGCTGGCTGCCGGGATCGACGGCGGTGTGCCGGTGGGCTGGTGACGGAATCCGTCGTGCATCATCGCGGCTTCGGCGAGCTGGCCCACCGTGATCAGCAGGCGCAGGAAATGTTCGATCTCGCCGTCACGGCCTTCCGGTCCGGCTGTCGGAAGCGCGGCGGGCTCTGTGCCGGCCAGCGTGGGCACGCTGAGCGCGGCCAAGAGCACGTCGGCTAGTTCATCCCCGGTGTTCGTGATCGGCCGCTGCGGATCGTGGAGGCCGGTGGTGTCGGCTCCCCGCCGGCGGAGCAGACACAGGGCCAGGTGTCCGAGTTGGACGGTCATCTCGGCGGCGGCAGTGGTCGCGGTCCACGGCTGCGGCGCGGTGCCCGCGAACCCTGCCCGCAGCCGGCGCACGTCGGTCAGCGCGCCGGCCAGGTCCTCGGGTGTCATCGGGCATCACCGATGACCAGTGGGAGGGCGCCGGCTGTTCCGCTGCTCCAGTAGGGGTCGCTGTGCTGGCGCGCGATGCGTACCCGCATGCCAAGGTCTTGGGTCAGCGCGGCGGCGGCGCTCGTCGGCAGGACCGCATGGATCACGACTTCTCCATGGGGGTGGTCGAGGGTGAACGGCGTGTCGGGGTGGCCACGTCGGTTCAACGCGGTGCGAACGGCCGCCTCGGTCAGGGCGGGTCGGCTGAGAAGGTCGGCTTCGCAGCGGCGGCGTTGGGCGGCGGGGCAATGGTTGCGTGCCGTGCACACGCTGCTGCCGAACACCCCGAACCGGTCCGACTGGTCGAGTACATAGGCCAGGGCGCAGGAGTTCGTGTGGAACAACGGATAGCCGGGCCGGCGCCTATGAGTCGCGTGGATGAAGTCCCAGAACGCTTGGGGGTACACACATTCGGCCGCGGTGACACCCGGCGTGGTGGCCAGCTCCGACCACAGCTCGGCGAGTCGGGCCAACGCGGCGGACTCCACCTTCAGACCGGCAGCCACGGTGCAGCGTGCGTACTCCGCCGCCCAGTCGAAGACCGCTTCCATCGTGCCAGTGGTCGCGGACTCCGGGAACGCGGGCCGCCAGTAGTGCGCGACGGGGACGTCCGCGTCGGCCAGCCGAGGAAAGGTGGCCTTCAACTGGTCATGCCGGATGCCACGTTCCATGTCGCGCCCCAGGCCCGAATAGCTCAAATACACGATCGTCCGTAGTCCGGCCTGGCGAGCCGTGGTCACCACATGGAGTGTTTCATCGGGGATCGGGCATTTGGTGATCAGCACGAGGGGGTTGGAGATCTGCCGCTCTACCAGCACGGCCAGCAGGTCGGCGAGGTGCGCGCGGGAACTCGGCAGCGCCATCACATCGGTCCAGGTGTACAGCGCCACCGGGCGATCCGGCGCGTAGTACGGCGAGGCGGTTAGCATGTCGACCGTTTCCACCGGAGTGGCCAACTGCTCGGGCCGGACGGCGGTCTGCCCGCGCTCATTCAGAAAACAGTACGAGCAGGCCTTTGGACAGCCCTGGATGGGGTTCACCGCGATCCACGTAGCGTGCTGGTCGACAACGGCGGTCCTCGTACGGCGCGAGTGATGGACCCGGCGTGCATCTACGCCGAGGCGGCTTTCCATGGTCTCCACGCTCCTTGTCAGTCTGGGCAGAGCCTGTCAACCCCGGTGAGACATCAGGCGGCGGCTTGGTTGGTCGGTGGAGCAGCTTCGGTCCCGATGATCGCGGGGACTGGTTGATCCATGCCTCGCTCGGGCATGTGGGCGGGGTTGGTCGGTATCCTCAGTGACGACACGGACACCGAGATCTCGGCTCCCCGCTGCGGGAGGCACCTCCGCCGCCAGGGCACCGTCGGCAAGCCGATGCAGAGCTGCGGGCCGGCGGACCCGGTGACCGGTATGGTCAGACAGGCAAACTCGCTGAGGGCCGTAGCACGCGGCTGCCGTAGGTCGGTGGCGGCCATCGCCGTGAGATTGCGGTTCCTCTTGATGACCGGAGGGTCATCAATGGTCATGTGCGACTCCCGGGTTCCGCGGTGTTCGCTGTGTCGGCACATGGTGCGGGCTGGTCGCGCTGGTCGCGCTGGTGAGCAGGATGACGGCGGCGATGTGGATCTGTGTACGGGCCGCGTCGCGGCTGGCCTGGTTCTGCGCGGCGTCGTAGCGGTCGAGGGCGGCGCGTAGCGCGGTCCATTCCGGTGAGGCCGGGTCGATGGGCGGGGTAAACAGCGCGAGCATCCGGGCGATATCCCCCGGTGGGGTGATCTCGGGCAGGGCCGCCATGCGCGCGGTGAGCACGATCGGGCGTAGGGCGACTGGAACGAGAGGAACGTGGGGGGTCACGCGATCCGCACAGCCCGTATCGCCCGGTGGACGCCGGTGTCATGGTCGATGGTCTTCGACACGGGCGGGGCCGTCCCATCCCCTGGGCTGAGCGGCAGGGCACGGGTGGTGGGACTGGGATTGGTCATCACGCACGTCGCGCTGCCGTGCGGGTTGGCTGTCCGACCGCGGTGGCGGGTGGGGGCGTCCTGGGCGGGGCGGCCCTGGCGCCGGGAAGGTGCCAGTCGTCCAGGGCTCGTAGCCCGTCGACGACCCGGCGCAGCAGCGCCGGATTCTCCTCAAAGGTCACCGGCCTAATCGGATCTGGGGTGGGCTGTGCCGTGCGCTGTTCCAGCCGCCCCGCCTCGGTCCCCGGTTGCATCGGCTGCAGTTCCGCCCGTATCTCACCCCAGACGACTTTTCCGCCCGATTTGACCCGATACCACGACCATGTGCTGCACAGCGCATCAACCAGGACCAGGCCACGTCCGTCCTCGCTGAACGCCTCCGGACTCCCGATCCGGGGACCGACGTCGCTGCTGTCCCACACCTCCACCACGACCTGCCCGCTCGTCGCCGTCAGCCGCACGGCCACCACATCCTGCGGACGGCTCACCTTCACGGCGTTGGAGGCGAGCTCTCCCACGACGAGTTCGACGGTGCTCACGGCGTCGGTGTCCACCGACCACCCGATCAGCGTGCCTGCGGTCCTCGCGCGCACCTCGGGCACAGCGGCCACGGTCGGCGGGAAATGCGCCACCGCCACCCGGATCATCGGCGACCGGTCGGCCGCTGTCACGCCGAGCCCCTCACGCTGCGGCCGGCGCACGACTGGTGCGGATGCCGATGATCGTGACGTTCATGCATGCACTGGCCGGTGTCGCTGTTGATGGCGCGTGCAGTGACCGCAGGTCACAGCCAGGCAGGACGACGAACTCAGCCCAGGCCACCAGCTCACAGCGCGCGTGGGACAGGCGGCGGCTGACCTTCGCCACATGGTCATCAACGGTCAGGGAAAGACGGGTACGTGCCTGCCGCATTCGCCCGTGCGCAGACACGTGGGCGCTGTCGAAGTCGGCGAACGCCCCGAGCGCGTCCGGCTCCCACACCACGAACCGGCGATCATCTTTAGCCCTCTCCCCTCGGCCTGCCTTGGCAGGTTCCTGCCTGGTCTCTCCCGAGTCGTCCATCACGCTCTCCCTGCCATGCCCTTGCCAGTGGAGGTGGGGGATCAGCTCCTAGCCCTCGGGGGACGGCACGCGGTGAGGGCCGGGAGGCTGATCATGGCGGCGCGCACCCCGGCTGTCTCCATCCCACCGAGCGGGGGTAACGGAGCGCTGAGGGGGACCTGCTCACAGCATAATGATGAAGCACTACAGCTTTAGATGCAAGTGCATCTGTACTGTAGTTGTGGCGGTGTGGTCCTACCCGACGCCGGAGGACGAGGGGTGGGAGACTCGCCCAGCACGGGAAAGTCAGCCCAGACGTTCCAGACAGGAGGAAGCGTTGGCGCGTCAAGCGTCGGGAACTACCGTCCGCAGCCGCCGGCTCGGTCGAGAGCTACGCCGGTTGCGCGAGGCGGCCAACGTATCCGTGGAGCGGGCGTCGGAGGTGCTCCGCTGCTCCGTACAGACGATCTACCGCCAGGAGAATGGCGCGGTGTCGGTCAGGCTGAAGGATGCGAACGATCTTCTTGCCCTGTACCGCGTCGCCGACGCTGCGACCCGCGAAGCCGTTCTCGAACTGGCGAAGACCACGACTCAGCAAGGCTGGTGGCGACCGTACGGTGATGTCGTGCCCCGGTGGCTCCAGGTCTACATCGGGTTGGAAGGCGACACCACGGAGATCAAGGACTACCACTCCGCGGTCGTGCCCGGTCTCCTCCAGACGCGGGACTACGCCAATGCCGTGATCCGTACGGACTGGCTTGCCGCTGAGGAGGAGGTAGCGAAGCGTCTCGACCTGCGGGCCGACAGGCAGGCGAGGGTACTCGGAACGAACCCGCCGAAGGTGGATGTCGTCCTTGACGAAGCCGTACTACGGCGACCAGTCGGTGGCCGGCACGTCCATCGGTCCCAGCTCGGCCACCTCCTGGATGTGGGCAGCCGTGACGATGTCACGATCCAGGTCGCGCCGTACAGCATCGGGGCGCACCCCCCGCTCGGGACGCCTTTCACGTATCTGGGGTTCACCGACGAAGATGATCCTGACGTTGTGTACATAGAGATCCCGACTGGAAGCCTGTACATCGAGAAGCCGCAAGAAGTGAGGCACTACCAGCATATCTTCGATCGGCTACAGACAGAGGCTCTGTCGGCTGAGGCGTCAACCGACAAGATCGCAAGTGTGATGAAGGAGTTGTAAGGGGATGAGCACGGAACTCCCGGGCGGGCTGACCTGGGTGAAGGCGACCGCGTCCAACGACAAGGGGGCATGCGTCGAGGTCGCTAAGCTGCCCGACGGCGGTCGGGCTGTCCGTCACTCGCAGGACCCGGACGGCCCAATGCTGCGTTACACCGAGGCCGAGTGGACGGCGTTCCTGGACGGCGCGCGAAAGGGCGAGTTCGGCTGAGGCCGTGACCAGAAAAAGCGATAGCTCCGATTTCACCACCGCCACGGGGATGGCGCTCCGCGACCTGCCGGGGCGCCATCCCGTTCCGCTCACGAGAAAGGCAACCGCGGTCGGTCCCTGCCGGCATCGATTCGCTCGCGATCACCGACCGTGAGCCTGACCGACGGCGCGGCGCTCCACCCGCGCAGGGGTTGCCTCGGCAGCAGCGCGTGCGAGCCGGGCAATGCCGGCACGAGCACGACCCAGTGGGCCTCCACCGCTCGAAACCGAAGCCCACAGCGAGTGAACACACACGCTCGTAGGCGTCGTACATCACGCTCAGGGCCAGTTCGACGCATGGCCCCGCCTTCCGGCTGGTGCCGAACTGCGGCCTGGTGACTTGGTGTTCTTTGGTGGCGGCCCGGCGGAGTCACTCATGTCGGCCTCTACCTGGGAGTCCGGGACGGCCGGCCGGTGATGGTGGACGCGCCTCATCGAGGCGCGCCGTCATCCGGGTCGAGGCGTTCCCGACCGTAGGGGTCGCCTGGGGTGCGGACATCTACCTGGGCGCCACCCGACCCGCCTCTGACCATCGACCTTGAGTCAACGGGGCGAAGAGACGAGGAGACACGCGCAAACAACTCGCAGGAGATTGCCAGTTGGACGAATCACGTCTTCTTCGCCGATCGAGGAGGAGGTAAGGGATACCGAAAGGGATCATTAATGTGGGTGGGGTGTGAGGGGTCGGGTCCGCCGGCCCCGCCGGCAAGGGAGTTCCGGTCGACACTGGTGCCTGGCTGAATCAGGCCGCATCTGGTTGCCGGCGTGGCGGGCGCTTGCGGAGACGTAGTTTCGCGTAAACGGCCCGGGTCGACGTCTTGGCGGTCCGTGCCGCGAGGTCCTCGAAGTAGACCCAGAAGTTTGGTATATGTTCTCGCTCTGCGTAGACGTATGGTGCCAGGGCGTCCCACAGATACACGATCGATTCGCCGTAGGAGCCGATAACCAGGTCTTCGCTGATCACCTGGTGCGCGATGAGTTTACCAAGGTCGTCATAGATCAGCCCGATGGTATTGGCCTGGTCGCGTGCCTGCTGCGGCAGATCACGCCAGGCGCATCCGGCGGCGTGCTCCCTCGACAACCTGTTCAGGATGTATTCCTGCGCCTCGAACCACTCCGGGTAGCGCGACGCCTTGAAGGCATCGAGAACCACGGGCAGGTGGTTCGCGCGGCAGTGTTGCATCGGCGAAGTCCGCCATCACGCGGCTGCGGATCAGTCATGATCGAACGATGCGCCGACGTCGTGTCCGTCCACCGGTTCCGACGTCGGCGTTCGTCGGTTCCGGTTCCCGCCCGAGGTGATCGTGCTGGCGGTCCGCTGGTACCTACGGTTCGCGCTGTCGTACCGGGACGTCGAGGAGCTGCTCGCTGAGCGCGACATCGAAGTTGATCACGTAACTGTGTACCGATGGGTCCAACGCTTCACGCCCTTGCTGGTCGACGCCGCGCGGCCATGTCGGCACCGCCCTGGGGACAGGTGGTTCGTCGACGAAACCTACGTCAAGATCTCCGGCCGGTGGACGTACCTGCACCGGGCGGTTGACCAGCACGGACACGTCATCGACGTCCTCGCCAGCGAACGACGCGACCAGGCCGCGGCCCGAAAGTTCTTCACCGCGGCGCTGTCTCACGGCCGCCGGCCGGTCGAGGTCACCACCGACAAGGCCCCTGTCTACCCTCGGGTCCTCGACGAGCTGCTTCCCGGCGCCCGCCACGTCGACGCCGCGCGGGAGAACAACCGGATCGAATCCGACCACAGCCGCCTGAAAGCCAGACTCCGACCCATGCGCGGGTTGAAACGCCTGCGCTCTGCCCAGACGATCAGCGTAGGGCATGGTCGGGTAACGGGGGCGCATTGCTGCGTCCCCGTCCCCTCAGAACCGTGCGTGCGCCTTCCAACGCACACGGCTCAAGCAGCCCATTTTGGCTTTGCAGTCTCTGCAGTTGCTGTCCGTGTCAACTGCGTCTGCTGCCGGGTTGGCGGCGGGCGCAGTCAGCGTGCATGTATATCCCCATGTGCATGGTTTGGGTCGTGCTTGTGTGGCGTCCAGCCCGGCCGTCCGCGTTTCCTGTGATGATGTCCTTTCGTTCGATCGCCTTGCGGATTGCGCGGAACCAGTTCTCCCATTCGCCGGGGAGGTTCGGGGTGCGGTCGGCGAACAGCAGACTGTGGCCACAACCCGGGCACCTGCCGTCCTGTACGCGCAGGGCGTGTTGGATGGACGATGCCAATGGTGGGCTGTGACGGGTCTGCCGCCGACGTCGGTCGGCCCAGTAATCGGCAAGGGCCGGGTCGTCCGGTGACGACCGGCCCGCGACCATGACGTGCCGGATGATCGGAGTCCAGGCGTATTTATGCAGGTAGGCGCCGGTCTTGTGGTCTCCGAACACCCACTGATCGTTCCTGGACTCGTTGAATGGGCCCCAGTAGCGCTTTATGATCCACTGTCGGCCTTTGTTGGGGTGGGCGCCCCGAGCCCACTGGTCGAGTTGCACCCAGAGGACCCGGTCCAGATCGCTGAACGCCTTCTTTGCCACCCCTGTCCGGTAGTAGGCCGCCTGCCCCCTGATGACGGGGTTCAGCTTGCCTATCACGGCCGAGGCGGGCTGTCCCCGCAGCGCCCGCAGTTCGGCCTTCATCCGCCGCCGTATCCTGACCAGCGCCTCCTCGCTGGGTTTTATAAGAATTTTCGGGCCGTCCTTCGTCGGGTAACGGCGGACGTTGAATGAGAGGAAGTCGAAGCCCTCGGTGTCGGTGGTGATCCGGGTCTTTGCGTCGTTGAGACGCAGACCCTTCGGAGCCAGCCACACAGCAAGGCACTCCCGCGCCGCTTCGGCCTGTTCCCGGCTGTGGCACAGCACGACCAGGTCGTCGGCGTAGACGACGACGGCGGGGCAGTCCCGGGCCAGTTCTCCATTCTTCCGATATCTGACCCCGACGGCTTCCTCTATGCCCTGCAGCGCTATATTGAGTAGCAGCGGCGAAATGACCCCGCCCTGGGGAGTTCCTTCCGGGGTCGGGGCGTATCGGTTGTTGTCCACCACCCCTGCCCGCAACCACCCTGCTATCTGATCCTTCCCAGGGAATCCGCGGAGGCGGCCGAGCAGGTGGCGATGGTCGATTCTGTCGAACGCGGCCTGTAGATCCGCGTCGAGGATCCACCCGCGTTTCGCCCCTTTCTTTCCCAGCAGGGAGAAGATCTTCTCGATCGCGTCATGGCAGCCTCGTCCGGGCCGGAAGCCATACTGGCTGGCATCCAGCCGGGCTTCCCACTCGGGTTCCAACGCGTTCTTGACCCGGTTCTGCTGGGCGCGGTCCGCGATGACGGGTATACCGAGTGGTCTGCTTTTTCCATTTTTCTTGGGGACGTGCACCCGTCGGACGGGGAGTGGGACCGTGCCCGATCCGCAGCGATGCAGCCAATGGGCCAACGAGGCCCGCTGCCGAGAGGTCATGGCGACCTCGCCGTCCACTCCCGGAGTCCTTCGGCCGGAGTTGCGCTGGCTTACCTGCCGCACGCTGACCAACGTGTTGGCACGGCTGCGCAACATCAGTCTCTGTAGATTTCGGGCGCGCTTCATATCGCCTGCCTGCGTCGCCTTGAAGATCCTCTGCCGTAACCGCGCTACCTGCCTGTCCTGAGACAACCAGTCGAGGGCATCCCAGTCCGGTAGGTCCTCGGGTCCGTTCACCCCGGCTTCGGGCACGGCCGATACCGCCACCACGGCGGTGCTGGTCGTGTCCTTCACCGAAGCGCCCAACGTGCCCCTCGGACTCGGGCGGTTCCTGGTCATCGGTGTGTTCAAAGGGCCACCTGGCTCACGTCAGCTCCCTTTCGGGCCCAGGCACGGGTCAGGCCTGGTATACGGCCAGTTATGCGGGCGCGGCCGGTTGAAGGCCCCGCCATCTGCACCCGCCTTCCTGTCACCTTTCGGCTGCCGCCCTTCGCTTCTTGAGTCATCCTTTCCCGCCACAGTATTAAGCCCCCCTCACGGTCGGCTTACCGGAGCCGGTCAGCTCTCCGGACCTCGACGGGGTTTCCGCGTTCCACACATGTGAGATACAGCCGGGATTGGGTGCCCTCTCTACCCCGGGGCCATGGTGCTCATACGGCCAGAGGAAAGAACCCCAGCCGCCATCGCCGTCTCCCAGCGGCAGGCCCTGGACGCCGGTCTTGTATTCCATCTCCGGCGCTTCTGATTACGAGGCTTCCATCAAGGGTTCACCTTATTCACCCTTCCGGCCTTCCCCTCGCCTGTTCCCGACGGATGGACATCGGTTCTTGGGCTTTTCCCCGGGCTTCACACCCAGCCGCATGGGGTGCATGCGGCGCGCGTGCCAGGGCGGGGACGGGCTCCCGAGCACTAGCCCGGAGACTCAGTACCGATCACCGGCCCTCCATCACTGGTCTCACTCACTCTGTGCGACTTCGTCGTCGCATCGTTCGTCCAGAACATCCGCCGCGGCCACTACGAACTTGGGATCGGCACTGACCCGCACGCACGGCTGACAGCCGCGTTTACCGAGCTCACCCTCGCGATCTGATCACCCGCTCGACAGGGGCAACCATGCCCTGCCTTCCCCCAACGCAACAGACCCCGCTCCAGCACCCCGGGCAGCTGTTCGCGGAAGGTCTGCCGGCAGCCACGGTCGGGCAGACTAGCCGACGGACCCGCACGATCACAGCACCCGGCGGGCGTCGATCGCGACATCCGCCAGCGTCCACTCGTGATAGCTGTGCACCCGCGAGGTCACGACCCCGCAACCCGGGCAGGCCACCGGCCCCTCAGATGTCCGGGCCCGCACTCGGACCGGACCAGACTGCCCTCGCCGGCCGCATCCTCGATGACCAGCGGCGACAGACCCGGAAACACCAGCTTAACCAGACGATTCGTTCCCGACATGACCATCGTGTCGCCTCACGCCGAGCGGATCGGCCGCCTTCCAACGTGAGGCCTAGCCGTGGACCATGCTCCGTCACCACCGAAGGCGAGCCAGAGCCGATAAAGAGGATCATGAATATCGACGTACGTCGCGCAACGTGATCGTCGGACATGCGCGTCATCTCCGGAGCGGTCATCGTGGGCCTACATGGCTGAAGGAGGCCGGCCCTTGACGGATGGCGGCATCGAGACCCGAGGGGACAGGACGCCCTCGGCGGGCCGGGTGCGCGGCGTGCGGGCTCGGCCCGTCACGGATCGGACCTTCCATATCCTGCTGGCGCTGGTGACGGCGCTGTTCGTACCAGCGGCCGCGGGCCAGCTGGCCTTCTCCGGTCAGCCGCGGCTGGTCGCCCAGGCGACGGCTCTGTTCGTCTGCGGCGTGGCGTCGACCGTGTTCGCGGTCATCGGCATCGCGCGCACACGCGGCATCGGCCGTAGGTGGCGGGTGCTGGTCGCCGCCGGCCCACTCTCCGCGCTTCCCAGCGCGGTCGAATGGACACGCCAGTACTCTTCCGGTGATCCGCTGGAACTTCAGCTGACGCCCAGCGAGAGCCTGTTCCTGATCGCTCCGCTCCTCACGGTCGCAGGCCTGATCTGCGTGCCCGCCCGCACCGGCGACGGGCCGACCCGAGCGCCTCCGGACAGTGGCTGGTGGCCGCGGTACTCCCACGCGGTCATCGCACTGGACAGCCTGATGATCATCCTGTCCATCCTCATGATCGCTTGGTTCGCTGTGCTGCGGGACATCACCCACAGCAGGATCAGCGGGACGTCGTTCGTCATCGCGGTCACCTTCGTGGTCGTCTTGGCGCTGCCGGTGGTGGTTCTGGTACTCGTGGCGACCTTCCGCCGGCCCCGCAACGGCCGCGCGGTCGCCCTGCTCGGTGCCGGCCTCGTCGTGCTCGCCGCGTCCGAAACGGTGCTGGTCCAGCTCAGCCTGCCTGACCCGGACGGCGCGGAGGGCAGCATGCCGACATGGCTCGGAGCGGCCGCGGGTCCACTGCTGGTCGCCCTCGCCATGATCGCCCCCGAGCGGGACAGCCGGCCACCCGCGCCTGCGGTCGCCTGCCCCACAGCCAGCCGATTCCTCTGGTCGGGGCAGGAGGTCCGTCACTGGCTGCACGCCTATCTGCCCTATCTGCCGCTCAGCGTCGCCGCGGCGCTCGTCCTGGCAAGCGCCCTGCGCGACGGTGGGTTGTACGGGCTGCCCCTCTACCTGGCGATCTGCCTCGCCATGCTGGTCAGCCTCCGCCAGATCGTCATAATCGCGGAGAACCGCCGGCTGGTCAGCGATGTACGGCGTGCGCACCAGCGGCTTGAGTACCAGGCGCATCACGACGGGCTGACCGGCCTGGCCAACCGCGTCCTGTTCACCCGCGAGCTCGAGAAGGCGGTGACCGCGCACCGCCGACACGGAACACCCGTCGTCGTGTTGTTCTGCGATATCGACCACTTCAAGACCGTCAACGACACGTATGGCCATTCCGCCGGCGACGAACTCCTCCGTACGGTCGCAGCCCGCCTGCACACCGCCATACGCGACGGTGACCTCGCCGCCCGTCTCGGCGGCGACGAGTTCGCCGTCCTCCTCACCGGCACCAGTACCGACGCCAGCCCCCACACTGTCGGCGAGCAGTGCGCCCGACGGATCGCGATCGGCATGCTCCGGCCCATCACCCTGGCCGGTCGCCCTGCGCGGATACAGATCAGTATCGGTCTGGCGATCGCCGACGGGCGGCAGCCCTCCACCTCCGCCGAACAGATACTCCATCAGGCCGATACCCGTATGTATGACGCGAAGCGCAGGCGGGCGAAACCCCGACGAAGAACCCTGGCTATCTGACGGCCTGGACTGCCGGACGGCACGACAGCGTCGTGCCGAGGGCGTGGGCGAGCGTACGCGCCAAGGCGCATCGGGTCACGTCCAGGGGCGTGGTGTACGGAGAGTGACTCCGCGTGATCCTGACTGAAGGTTATGCGGCGAGGGCTTCGGGTGTCACGCGGATCTCGGGTGTGTCGGATGGGTTGTTCGCGGCGTCGACTTTCGCGAGGACTTCCACGCCGAAGTAGCGGTGAGTTTCGATCCACTCGTCGTGCTGTTCGGCGAGAACCGCACCGACGAGACGTATGATGGCTCCACGGTCAGGGAAGATACCCACGACGTCGGTGCGTCGCCTGATTTCCTTGTTCAGGCGTTCCTGCGGGTTCGAGGACCAGATCTGCCGCCAGATCTCCCGCGGGTAGGCGGTGAACGCGAGCAGGTCGACTTTCGCTTCGGAGAGATGTTCCGCAGCGCGAGGAAGTTTTTCGGCCAGTCCGTCGACGACCCGGTCGAACTGGACGACGACCTCGTTCGCGTCAGCCTGATCGAAGATTGTTCGCACGACGGTGGCGACCCACGGCTGCGACGATTTCGGTGTCAGGACGAGCAGGTCTCGCAGGTAATGAGTCCGGCATCTCTGCCACGAGGCGCCGGGCAGGGTCGCTCCGATCGCGTTGACCAGACCGCGGTGGGCGTCCGAGGTCACCAGCCGCACCCCGGACAGGCCCCGGGCGACCAGACCACGGAAGAACGCCAGCCAACCGGCACCGTCCTCGCTGCTCACGACGTCCAGGCCGAGGATCTCCCGGTGCCCGTCACCGTTGACCCCGACCGCGAGCAGACAGTGCACGTTGATCACACGGCCGCCCTCGCGGACCTTCATCGTCAACGCGTCGGCCTGCACGAACCGGTACGGACCGGCGTCCAACGGTCTCGACCGGAACGCCTCGACCTGGCCGTCGAGGTGCTTCGCGAGCTCGGACACCTGCGACTTCGAGATGTGTGCCACCCCGAGCTGCTCGACGAGTTTGTCGACACGGCGGGTCGACACCCCGAGAAGATATGACGTCGCGACGACCGAGATCAGGGCCTGTTCCGCCCGCCGGCGGCGGGTCAGCAGCCATTCCGGGAAGTACGACCCGGTCCGCAGCTTCGGAATCGCGATATCAAGTGTCCCGGCCCGGGTATCCCACTCGCGCGTCCGGTAGCCGTTGCGGCGATTCGTTCGATCCGGTGATATCTCGCCGTATTCGGCGCCACAGGCACTGTCCGCCTCGGCGCTCATCAACGCCTCCGCGAACGCCTTCACCATCGAGCCCAACAGATCCGGACTCGCCGCCAGCAGTTCCTTGCCGAACCCCTCGGCATCGGCCACAGTCGGACGCACGGCCATCGCGTATCTCCTCATCGAGTCGCTTTCGCAGGTTTCTCGTGAGGATCACGCGGTGGTCGCTCTACGTCACGGACCGCCACTCCGGCGAGTCGCTAGACGATCGCGATCCGTACACCACGTCAGTGGACTCCACTGCGCATCGGCGGTGCTGGCGGGTAAATCCCCTCGAAGTCGGCCCGCTGCACGCTCCAACGACTCATCCCGGGTACACGCTCCGACGACTCGTCACCGGGTATGGGAGGGGCATGGCCTGGCTGTGGACGAACGCTCGCCCGGGCACGGAGGGCCGCTCCCGCGCCCGTGTTCGCGGCGATCTGCCGCCGAATGTCCAGCGGTTTGGTCGGGGCATCCCGACGGGCGGGGATGGGCAGCGTCGCATCAGGGCCGTCGGCGACCGTGGGTTCTTCGTGGCTTCGCCCCTTGTCGGCTCCGTCCTTCTGCTGCTTCTGGTGGTTGTCCCCGGCTCGCCGGGCCACCTGGACCCGTCTGTCGCGGTGGGGGCCGGGCTCGGGCTGGCGACCGTCGCGGCGATGTCCGTCGCCGCGGCGACGGACCTGCGTCCGCTGGCCCTGGTCGCCTCCATGGCGACCGTCACAGCGGTCACGGTCGCGTTGGCCACGGCGGAGTCCGCCGAGCTTGCGCTGACCCTGCTGTTCTGGTTTCCGTGGGCGGGCAGCCAGGTAGCTCTCGCATGGTCCCGGCTCGACGCCGTCGGGGTGCACGCGGCCGTTGTGGCGGCTGTCGCGCTCGGCGCGTTCAGTCTGCACGGGTGGTTCACGGAGTTTCCCCTCGCGGGAGCGGGCTGCGCGATGGGCATCTGGGCCGCCGCGGTCCTCACCCACACGTCCCTCCACCGGGCACGGGACCGTACCCTCACTGACCCCCTGACAGCGCTGGCAAGCCGCGTGGGACTGAAGCAGGCCGGTGATCGGCTTGTCGCCGACATCCTCGCGACCGGGCGTCAGGCCGTACTGATGGTCGTCGATCTCGACCACTTCAAGGAGATCAACACCGCGTGGGGTTACGAGACGGGCGACGAGGTGCTGAGGAGGTTCGCGCGCCGGCTCCGCCTGGTAAGGCCGGCCCCGAGGCTCAGCGCCCGTCTCGGCGGCGACACGTTCGCCCTGCTGGTACCTGGAGCGGCCGTGGCAGCCGATGGCGGGGAAAGTCCACCGTCGTCGGCGGATCCCCCGCTTGCCGACTTCGGCCGAGCCCTCCTGCGACAGGTCGACGGCTGTCTGCGGATCAACGGCTGTCTGCGGATCAACGGAGTCGAGGTCGAGGTGGAGGCGACGGCGGGTCTCGCCGCGGCACCGTCCTGCGGGAACCGGATCACCGACCTCCTGTCGTGCGCCGACACGGCACTCGCCGACGCCAGACGCCGCGGTGAGCCGGTCAGGGTGTGGACGACCGGGATGGCCGCGGTACAGCCGTGGGAACTCGAACTGCAGGCCCAGTTACGCTCGGCGATTGAACGGGACGAGCTGGAGCTTCACTACCAGCCGATGCGGGAAGCGGCGACCGGTCGGACCGTCGGCGTCGAGGCGCTGATGCGCTGGCGGCACCCCACCCGTGGGCTGCTGCCGCCCGCGTCGTTCCTGCCGATGGCCGAACGATCCTCACTGATCGTCGAGCTGACCTGGTGGGAGCTGGAAGAGGCGTTGCGCCAGTGCGCCCGCTGGCGGGCGGAAGGCATACAGGTGCCCGTCTCGGCGAACCTTTCTCCCCGCCTGCTGGTCATCGACGAGCTCCCGCAGATCGTCGCCGAACGCCTGGCAGCCCACGATCTTCCCCCCGACATCCTCACCCTCGAGATCACCGAGAACGCGCTGGTCTCCCAGCCGGCCCGGGCTGCCGCGATGCTCGGCGACCTGCGGGTCTCCGGGGTGAAGCTGTCGATGGACGACTTCGGGACCGGCTACAACTCGATGGAGATCCTCAAGGCCCTGACCCTCGACGAGATCAAGATCGACCGGAGTTTCGTCGCGGACGCCCACGGCAGCCTGCCGGACGTCGCGATCGTGCGGTCCGTCGTCGACCTGGGCCACCGACTCGGGCTACGCGTCGTCGGCGAGGGCATCGAGGACGAACCCAGCGAACGGATCCTGACCGAGCTCGGATGCGACGTCCTCCAGGGCTACGCGTTCTCGCCCCCACTTCCGGCGCGGGACCTCACACCCCTGCTCACCGACCCGAAGCGGTGCGGCTCGTCCGCCGCCGCGCTGGCGGCGCCGCCCGCGCCGCGCGCCGGACTGTCGCGGGATACCCGGCCGCCGGGCGATCGGAGCACCGGGCAGCCGGTCGACGAAGGCATCGGGCACGCCCGGCAGGCCGGCGCTACGAAGGACGACAACGGCAGGCCCGCATACACCACCATGGCCACCGAGAAAGGCAACGGCCGCTGGGGCGAGGGTGGCCTGATCGCGTCCGTGCCCGCCGACGAAAACGACCGCTTGGCCGCCCTGCGCAGTCATCGGCTCCTCGACACCCCTCCGGAGCCCGAGTTCGACCAGGCCGCCGCCCTCGCCGCCGAGCTCACCGCCTGCGCCGACGCCCATGTGGTGCTCGTGGACGCCGAGCGGGAGTGGATCAAATCCTGGCATGGCCTGAAGACCGCCGAGGTCGCAGGCAGGGTGGGCGTGGCCTCCCACACGGTCGGGTCGGGTGAGTATCTGGAGGTCGCCGACGCGGCACGGGACATGCGCTTCGCCCCCACGGTCCACGCCGACCCGAACGCCCCGCGGCGCTTCTTCGCCGGGATGCCGCTGCGGACATCCGAAGGACGCACGCTCGGCGCCCTGTGCGTCTGCGACCGGATGCCCCGCCGGCTCACACCCGGGCAGCGCCGCTCGCTGCACGATCTCGCGGCCCAGACGATGCTGCTGTGCGACGCCCGCCGGGAACGGCTGATGAACGAGGAGGTCGCAGACGCGCTCCAGCGGCTCGACCAGCTCTGGTACCCCGACGACCTTCCCGCCGCGGCCGGCCTGACCGCCGATGTCGTCCGCTCCCTCGCCGTCGCGGACGCCGTCGCGGTGATGCTGGCGACGATGCCGGGTGCGACGGTGTTCGAGGCGGCCGGCACGTCGGTGTCCCCGGGCACCGAGCCGCTGACCCACGTGGGAGCCCGGGCCAATCCCGACGACGAGGCCGCGCTCACCGCGTTGGCCCACCTACGGGCCCCGATCTTCATCGCTGACCCCGCCGGCACACCGCTCATCCCGTCCAGTCGGACACGCCAACTGGACATCGGTTCCGCGCTGGTGGTGCCGATGCCGGACGAAGGCGGTCTGCTCGGCTTCGTCGCGGTACGGTGGACCCGCCCCCTGACACAGGTAGACCCCATCATCCGCCGCTCGGTGACTCTGTTCACCGCCGGAGCCCGTTTCACCCTCCACCGCCTACGGGCAACCGCCCGACGCACAGCCGAACACGGCAAGGACAGCTGACACCCAAGGATGTTCGGCCTGGCCTCGGCCTCGGCGAGTCGAGCCCCCAACTCTTTGATCTTCCATGACCCGCTCGATCAGGGTGTTGATCCGCTCGATCGCGCCCGGCGGCTCAACCTCGGCCTGAGACGCCCGGACCAGTCGGCCGTGACCGCGAGATCGCACGATTCCTGCGCCCGATGATCACTATGGGTCAGCTCGCCGCAGCCACGCTCGTCAGCGAGTTCGGTGATGTAGGTGTCCGTCCTCGGCTTCCCACACGACCGCGCGCCTCCGCCGGGTACTGGTACGAGCTACGTCCTGCCGTTCGACGCCACCGCTGATGCGTCCGATCGCCGAAGATGACCGACGAGCGGCCCCGTCGACGGGAACAACAGGAAATGCCGCGTCGAAGTCCACCACGCGGCTTGCCGAGAAGCTGAAGGAGCTCGGCTGGTGAGAGCCATCGTTCGGGTCGCCCGGCACCGCGACATCACGCCGCACGACTCCGACTACATCCATACGAAGCCGCGGGTCGGAGACGTCGCCCGCCTGGTCGTGGCCACGGCGCGGGGACAGCCAGACTTCGCGGGAGTTGCCCGCATAGTCCATGTTTCCCCAGAAGGAAACTTCATCACGGTGGACGGCATGCTGCCTGCCGCGGAGCCCGGCGAGCACAGCATGGACTTCATCGCACCCGCCGCTTTCCGGGACATCAACCAGTTCCTCGCCGCTACGAGTGGGGAGGTGTTGACTTCGGCTCGCCTCTGCGAGCTGGAGCGGCAGCACATGACCGTCGCTGCTCGGACCCGGCTGCACACAGTCCGGTGACGGGCCCCGGAGAGCGCCTCAGCGGCGGTAGCCTGCGCCCTGGGCTGCCGACAGGGCCAACAGAAAGCCCGCTCACGCAAAGACCTGCAGGTCGAGCTCCACAGTCCAGGTCGGCCAGCATGCTCAACCCGCCACCGGGCGCTCTTGCGACCGCGTACCCGTTCTTTCCAGCAACGACGCGTCGCGGAGGGCATGGTCCGCACACCTGGCGAGCCGGACGCCTTCACCGACGGGAAACCGAATGAGTTCAACCAGTAACCTCCGATATCGCCCGACCCTCAACTCGGTACGGTCACCGTGCTGGCTCGCGCGGGAGAGACGGAAAGATCGACCGGGGGTGAGGGCGAGCTTCCTCGGGCTCGTACTCGCGACGCTCACCGTGCCGGTCGGTGTTTCGGGCGTGGTCTTCCTGTCTCAGCCCGTGCTTCGACGGGGGCCGGCTGAGGAGCCGGCGCCATGTCCGTGGCCTGTGTCCGTTCGAGGTCGGCGCGCAGCTGGGCGTTCTCGGTCTCCAGTTCGAGAACCCTGGCGATCCCGGCGAGGTTCAACCCGGCCGCGAGCAGATACCCGATCCGTTGCAGTCGGGCCAGGTCGTCGCTGCTGTAGCGGCGGGTGCCGCCGCCGGTGCGGGCCGGCTCCAGCAGACCGCGCCGCTCGTACAGGCGCAGGCTCTGCGGGTCCATGCCGACCAGATCGGCGGCGACCGAGATGCCGTACACCCCCCGGGCCGGGTCGACATCGGACGAGCTCACGGGGCGACTCCAGGACTCCGCCCGGTCGGACCGGCCGGGGACTTGCCTCAGTCTGCCACCGGTGCTATATAAAAATCTAGGCCAGCCACCACAGATAAGTGGATGGTCTAACGCTCTGGTCTACAGGATCGTGATCGTGGAGGTGGAGTTCCGATGTTGGTGCGCACCGACCCGTTCCGGGAACTGGATCGGCTCAGCCAGCAGGTGCTCGGCGCCTTGGGCACGGCAGCCCGGCCGACCGGGATGCCGATCGACGCGTGGCGCGAGGGTGAGGAGTTCGTGGCGGAGTTCGATCTGCCCGGGGTGGACCCGGCCACCGTGGATCTGGACGTCGAACGCAACGTGCTGACCGTCCGGGCGGAACGGCCGGCCTTGAACGGGGACCGCGAGGTCCTGGTCGCCGAGCGGCCCCGCGGGGTGTTCAGCCGCCAGTTGATCCTGGGTGACAACCTGGACACGGAGAAGATCACCGCCAGCTACCACGCCGGCGTGCTGACCCTGCGGATTCCCGTCGCGGAGAAGGCCAAGCCGCGGAAGATCGCGATCGACGTGTCCAGCGACGACCGCCGGGCCATCCACGCGTGACCCGGGGCGGGACCGATGGCGACCCTGTGCGGGGCGGCGCCGGTCCGGCCGGCCTGTGCGCAGCTGGCTGATCTGATCTGCTCCGACCCCGACCTGCTGCACGCCGAGTTCGACGCGATCATCTCGGCCGCGTGGGGCAGCGACGTTCCGCCGGGCAGGCCACAGCGGCCAGCCGCGCCGCGGCCACCGTCGCCGGGGCCAGCGAGGATCCCGCGCCGTCCGCACCCGCAGCCCTGCCGGGCGCAGGGCTGCCGGCGGCTCCAACGCCGAGCGCGGCAGCGGGCGCCGCCTGGCCGTCCGACCCTCGACACCGACCACACGGCACAGAAGGGAGTCATAGCCACCGCTCACGACACCTAGGAATACCCCTCGGCACATCGATGCGGGCGCGGGCCGGGCCCCGGCCACTGACCGGGGGCCCGGCCCGCCTCCCTCGCAGGTAGAGGACACGGGCACATGGCGACTGACCAGGACCCCTATCGGGTGCTCGGGGTCGAGCCCTCGGCTTCGGCCAGCCGCATCACCCACGCCTACCGCACGCTGATACGCCGCCATCACCCGGACACCCGCAAGCCAGCGCCACAGGCCGCGCAATCCGGCCCCCACCAGAACCACGACGCCGCTCTCCAACAGGTCATCGCCGCCTACACCGTGCTGCGCGACCCCAGCCAGCGAGCCGACTACGACGCCAGCCGCGCCGCACACGCCCGGCGGGACCACGACCGCCTCGCACAGAAGCATTCCCAGCCAGCCCGGTCCGCCTGGCACACCGGGCCACCAGTCTTCCTCGGCGACGTGACGGACAGCCACCCACCGCCCCGGCTCTGGATCACCGTCCGCTGACCCCGCCCCGACCCGCTGGCGACGAACCCGAGTCCGGCACCCACCGACCAGGCCCCACGCCCGCCGGCCGCCGGCGGCGTGGGCCAACTACGGCGAGAAAGGGCACACCAGCACTGGCCAGGAACTCCTGAACTGCGGGGCCGGCCATACTCATGGAATTCCCACACCCCGGGGGTTGATCAGTTGGCTCGCACCATGGGCGACCCGCATGTGCATGTCGAGTGGAGCACGCCGAACACCAGCGCCGACGTACGCACGGTGACGGCAGCGGTCTTCGGGCTCGTCGCCGATTCACCGCGCACCGTACGGACAGGATGCGGCCAGCACGTCCCGTACGCGGCGACCTCCTCACGCCCCGAACGCGTCACCTGCCTGCCGTGCCGGGAGCACGCCCGAGACCGGCATCTGCGCTACGCCGCCAGGATCGAACAGTCAGCGCCCCTGGGCGGCGGTGACCGCGCCCAGACCGCCGCCCGCACCCTGCGCGACCTCGCCCACCGATTCACCTGATCCTGATCCAGCGACGCCTCGACCTGAAACGCGTTCCCTCTGGTCCGCCGCGCCGCTCCGTGGTCGGCTCCTCCAGGGACACCACAGCAGTGTCCGCCGCGTCGGTGATGATCGTCATCAGGTGTCACTCCTTGATCGGGGTTACACCGTTGCCCTCACGGAGTCCGCCACCGCGGAGACGGAGCCGAGTTCGCTGCCGGCGCGGCGCTGTGCGGCGGCAGGAGCGGCACCACCGCCAGTGACACTGCGGCGAGGACGATCTCGGGCACCGAGCGACCCGCATCGTCCCCACCGGTCCAAGGCCCGCGCGGCGACGAACGGCACCGCGATGATCCGCAGCGTGAGGTGTTCCGGAGCTTCCCGAACGGTGTGATCGACAGCGGAGAACCGCCAGACGGCCGCCGCTGCGGAGATGAGGCGGTGGATGACGCTGCCGCGCCGAGCGTCAGCGCGACGACGGCCTCGACGACGTTGTGGGCGATGGTGACAGGAGCCGGATCCGCCGGGCGAGCGGGTCACGGCAGCCCGGCGACGGCCCCAACGTAGGTCGCTGGTACGGATGCTGTGTCCGGTGGCCTACCGGTCGTAGGGCTGCGGGAGCGGGTGGTCAGGGAGCTGGGAGAGTGCGGCGATCGGCGTCTCCGATGAGAGCGGCGCGAGGTTGGTGGGCAGTGCCGTGGGCATGCCGATGAGGTCGTCGGGGTCGTGGTCCTGCGGGTACGGTGAGCGAGACAGCCATCCGATTGATGGTTGCGTGGGTGCACCTAGTGTCGCGTGGTCGGCAATTGGGTATACGTGGCCCTTTATCGAGGATGGTGCGGAATGTGCACCGCGACATATCGGATGCTCAGCTCGCTGTTGGAACTGGGCCGGCTGGCCGTGCTGGAGCAGCTTCCGGCTCTGGTCAGGGAGCAGGCCGAGGTGGCGGGTCTGGCGGATACGCGGATCTATCTGGTGGATCTGCAGGGACAGGTGCTGCGGGAACTGACGGGGCACGGACTCGACGCAGGCGCGGGCGGCGAGACGATCCCGGTGGAAGGGACACTGCCGGGCCGGGTGTTCCAGGGCATAGGCACCCTGCCCAGCCACGCGTCCGCCTCCGACGCACGATGGGTCTACTGGACGCCGCTCATAGACGGAACGGAACGACTCGGTGTTCTCAAAGCCCGCGTGGTCGACGGTGACGACGAGGCTCTCGCGGGTCTGGGCGACCTCGCCGCGCTGATCGGACTACTGCTCGTCAGCAAGCGGGAGTTCAGTGACTCCTTCGCCCGGTTGGTGCGTACCCGTCCGATGACAATCGCCGCCGAGCTGCAGTGGCATCTGACGCCGCCGACATCGTTCGCCAACCAGGATGTGGTGGTGGGAGCGGGAATGGAACCGGCTTATGAGATCGGTGGGGACGCGTTCGACTACGCGATGGCCGCCGGCGTCCTGCACCTGGCGGTGTTCGACGCGATGGGTCACGACGCCTCCGCCGGACTCGCTGCGAACCTCGCGGTAGCGACCTGCCGTAACCAGCGCCGCCAGGGCAGGGAGCTGGTAGAGGTCGGTCAGGCGATCGAGCGGATGCTGATCGACCAGTTCGACCCCGGACGGTATGTGACCGCGGTCCTGGCTGACCTCGACACCCGCAGCGGACTACTGAGCTGGGTGAACCATGGCCACCACCCGCCGGTCATCATCCGTGGGGGGAGGTGGGTCGGCATCTTGTCCTGCCCGCCCGCGCATCCGCTGGGTACTGACCTCGGCCTGACCACCACCCTGTGCCAGGAACAACTCGAACCCGGCGACCGGCTACTGCTCTACACCGACGGTGTCATCGAAGCCCGAGACCCCACCGGCCGCGAGTTCGGCCTGACCCGGTTCGTGGACTTCGTCGTGCGTCACCACGCCGACGGTTTGGCTGTTCCCGAAACCCTGCGACGTCTCATGCGCGCCCTGCTCGACTACCACCACGGCCGCCTCCGGGACGACGCCACCGTACTGTTCGCCGAGTGGGCCGGCGTCGGCGCGGCCTGATGAGGACGAGCAGGCACGCCCGGTCCTTGTCCGGACGGATGGTGACGTGGATGCCGTCCGCCCAGATGGGTGCATAGTCCACGCCGGCCGGGTCGATGGGTGAACGTCTGGTAGGCAACTGCCAGCTGTTTGTCAGCCGGGTCACCGTGGAGGCGGCCACTGCGGCACTCGGACCGGGGCACTGCCCTCACACGGGACGAAATCGCCCGTGCAGACCGTGCAGGTAGGCAGCGACAACACCGCCTCGGCGATTCTCGCGGAGCGGCGGCACCATCGCAGGTAGATGGCCGAGGAGCCCCTCGCGGTCACCGGGGGTCGGGCCGCCCCCTGCCGTCGTGGACCCGCGGCGTGGCGGCCACGACCACGCCGGCGGTCATCACATGCCGCCCGCTGGGGGCGGCGGACCACCAGCCGGCATGTCCGTTCCGCCCAGTTCTTCCAAGGGTCGCCGCGCACGACCGCCACCGATTTCAACTGACCGGG
The DNA here is from genome assembly GCF_001536285.1 of Parafrankia irregularis. Taxonomy (NCBI): domain Bacteria; kingdom Bacillati; phylum Actinomycetota; class Actinomycetes; order Frankiales; family Frankiaceae; genus Parafrankia; species Parafrankia irregularis. The sequence goes on from NZ_FAOZ01000025.1 coordinate 104,698, forward strand.
TCACCCGCCGCAGTTTTGGTTCGGTGGGATGCGGATAGCAGGAATGTGGAGCCGGCCAAACGCAGTGGTGACAGACTTGCGCTCGTCCTCGAGCTTGATCTTCCCGGGGTATCCCGGGACGACGTTCCCTGGAGCTACGCGGCAGCGAACTGTTCATTACCGGCGAAATCAGAGAGCGGAAACGCACGGAAGTGGCCCGTCGCCGCAGCCGTATGGTCGGCCGGTTCGAGCATCGCATCACTGTGCCGGGCGACGTTGATCCGGAGTCGGTGAGCGCCTCGCTGGCCGACGGAGTGCTCACCATCCGGCTGGCGAAGACCGAGCGGAGCCAGGCCGAGCACATCGAGATCGCGGCGCCGCGCCTGAAGATATAAGCACCAAACTTGAAATCGAGCGCTGACCGATCACGCCGAGGTCCCCAAGATTACCAGCCCGCACGGTAGCCACCGTGTAGTAGGCAACGTGGTCACCGAGTCGTTCTTCGCCGCCCTCGAAATGCTCCTCGACCGCACCAGCTGCGCCAGCCACGACCAGGCTCGCACCGCCATCTTCGACTTCATCGAGGACTTCTACAAACGGCGATGCCGCCAATCCGCCAACGGATATCTCATTCGTTCAAAGCCCTACCTGTGAACGAGACCGGGGCAGCTTTACCCTCTGACCGTCCGGCAGGCTTTCCTATCGGGTACCACCTCTTTCCGTATCGGTATCAGCGCTGGCAGGCTACGGGTCGCTTGTCCAGTCGGTGGCGGTAGGTCGCGCAGTCCAGTTCAAGATCGGCCATGTAGGCGGCGGCCTGACACGCTGACGCGTCCCCGGTGAGGAAAGCAAGCCTCACCGGGGACACCGGGCTGCACATTCACGTCGATAAACGGGGGCCAGGCCGTCACCTACCTCACCGACGTCCTGGCCACACACGACCTTCATGACAACCCAGACCAGATCGCCGACTTGGCCTTCGATCCGGGGTTGCTGCCACTGGCCCTGTCGCAGGCAGCATGCTGGTGGCGCGCTCGTTCCTACGTGTAGGACAGATTGGTCTGTCCCTGAATCACGCGGCCAGCGATGTACAGATCTCCCTGGGAGTCCAGCACCGCGATGATCTTCTTCTGATTACCGTGATGGGTCGTGAAGATAATCTTGTCTGCCTCCTGGGAAGAGGAGTAGTTCGTGTTGACCGAAAGCTCGATGCTCACCGGCGAGCTGATGAGCACGTCCTTCTTGGGCGAGTTGGGGTAGACCTGATTGTCCCGCAGCCGGATCCGGCCGTGGGTGTCACCCTCCTCCCAGTCGCTGGCCAGTCCGAGGTCGATGTCCGGCATGGTGATCTCCAGTCTTGTTGCGTGGGGAAACCTCTCCCGGTCAGGAGTAGGTCGCCTTTCTCCGCACCGATTGGCGGAGGGCATGTGTGGTGAGGCCTTTCGACCGAGGTCCCCGCAGTCCCAGGAGCCGCCGCGACTTGGTCCCGGACGGCGTTTCCCACCGATCGGATCGGTCAGCGGTTGCGGGCCCACCAGCGAGCGGATCGTAGCCGCACGCCGACGACAATCGGCGTCCGGGCATCGTCAGTCCGCACGCCGAACTCATGCTGCGACGGTGGATGGAGAAGAGTTCTGCGGCTGGCCTGTGCTTTCTCTGTTTCCGCAGCAAACATCCCAGACCGTGCATGATCGCAGTCACGCCTCTCCCCCCGGAGGTGTAGGTGACGAAGTCTCACCATCGCGCAAACCCAGCATCACACCAATGAAATTTCGGCGGGCAAAAATCACCGAGAGATATCATCTCGGTTAACCCATGCCTCTTAGAGGGCGGATTCGACCAAATTTTGCTTAGCCGCGACTGTTGGAGGCGCGGACGGGACGGCTGGGTTCACGTTCCTCACCGGCCGGCGGCGGCAGCGGTCGGCCACGTCATCCCGGCCGTCGTCGGTGACGTGCTGGAAGGCTTCGGTCAGCGTGCGCGGATGCGGACCGAGGACCTGTTGGTGGGGCTGCGCAACCTCGGCGAAGAGGTGTATCCCGACTGGGACGGAAACCGTCTCGCTGCTGAGCTGGAGGACGCTGGGTACGGGGCTTCTGCCAGCCCGCTCGGCACGCCTCAGGGAGGGCGAGTCGTCCGGGCGCACCGCGGGGATTTCCCACCAGGGTCTCGCGGCGACCCAGCAAGCCTCCGTCGTCCCCGCACGCGTGGGGATCTGGCCGAAACAATACGGTTCGTGAATGGCGGTGAAGGTTGCCCCCGCCCTCACAGGGTCATTTGCCTGTGGTGATCAAGGCTGAACCATGTAATTTCCCCTTTCGAGGTCGACGTTGTCCCCGGCGGCTCGTGCGGGACTCGCGGTTCGCGTCTACTGGCATGGAGGCGGAGCTGGTCCGGTCCCTTGGTGCGGCTGCGAGCACGGTGGGCGGGTCACCGTCGCCGTGGTGCTCGAAGTGCCTATTTGAGGCGTGCGTGGACGGGGCCGGACGTGCCAGGGTCGTGCCGCTGGAGCTCGAACAGGTCGGTCGCGACCATCAGGTCCGTGAGACGGGAGTAGCCGTAGGTTTTCAGGACGACCGCGGGGTGCTTACGGATGGCCAGGCCGACGGCCGACAGGTGGGCCCAGCCGTCGGGACCGGTGTTCGTTGTTACCGCGTCGCGGAGCCGGCTGATAAGCGCGGTGTCCGCGCGCAGGTCGTCGGTCGTCGCCCGGGTGTGAGGCGCGACCAGCACGGTCTGCCCCTTCTTCTTTGCCTGCGGGGCGGCGACAGTGACCTGCGGCGTGCCGGTGTCCACGCTCGGTATGGCCGTCGCGGTTGCGCCGCTCGTCCCATGTAGGCGCGGCAGCGGGGCGGCCTGGGCGGGTACGAGCGCTTGGTCGGGCTTCGTGGTGCGTGTCGGTGGCGTGTTCGCCGTGAGGGTTTCGACGAAGACGAAGGTGTCGCAGGCTGCGGGCAGGCCCGGGTTCGTCTTCGTCTCCTCGCCGAACCCGTGGACGGTCAGTCCGCTCTCGCGGATCCGTTCGGCCAACCGGGTGAAGTCGCTGTCCGAGGAGGCGATGCAGATCGTGTCGACGGAGCCGGAGTGCAGCAGATCCATCGCGTCGATCGTCAACGCCAGGTCCGCCGCGTTCTTCCCCTTGACGGCGGCGAAGACCTGCACCGGCCGGATGGACAGCTCCTGCAGGGTCGTCTTCCAGCTCCTCAGCGAGCTCGACCAGTCACCGTAGGCACGCCTGATCCGGACCTTCCCGTAGTGGGTGCTCTCGGTGATGAGTGGCTCGACGGCCCACCGCGGGATGTTATCCGCGTCGATGAGCACTGCAATCTGTGCCGAACCGGTGCCATCCACCATGCTGGTTCCTCCCTTGCGGGCGCCTGGCATCCGCGGTCTCGGAACGCGGCTGGCCGTCCACAGGGTGCCACGCAGCTCGTGCGCTCGCAGTGTCCACCAGCTCTTGGCCGTTCGCGGCGCCGCGTGCCTCCGTTTCCAGTCAGCCCGCATCCGGCCGCATCGCATCGGAGCGTGACGCGGAAGGTGTGGCGCTGGGGTCCCCGTCCTGGCTTTACGCCCGGCGAGCTGGGCGCCTTCGCTGGGGGCGCCGTGGACGAGCGCAAGCAGTAACCGTCGGTCCGGCCCGCATTCGGTCGCCGGTTGCCCGCTGCGTTCGTTGCCGGGACGTCAGGTAGACGCTTCCTCGTTCGGGTTCGGTTACCTGGTGTAATCGACGCACCTTCGTGTCCGGTATCGACTGATATGACTCTTATGTCGAGGGGTCGCCGGTGGCGTGTGTGCGCATTGTGTGCGCGGATGTCGCGGCACGACGCGGCATGCGCCGGCACGTTCCGGCACGAAAATCGCCCTGACCTCGGATTTTGCGGCACGGGGCGGCACGTTCCGGTATGATCCGATACGCGGGGATTCGTCTTGTAATCGAGCGGTTAGGGGTTCGAGTCCCCTCGCCGGCTCCAAAGTGGCTGTAGCACAGGCACTTTCGCCGTTTGGTCACTCGCTCAAGATCTCAAACCCCACGGTTACCCCACGGTTTGCATCACTGTCAGTGACCATCGTCGACTTTCGTGGGCCGTCGTTCTTCCCAGCTGGGTCGGATCGCCGGGCGTAGAAGGCGCGCGCCCGACAGGTAGGCGGGACGGGCAGGGACGACGCGGTACGGCGGACGAAAGTAACGCTGTGTCGCGGCTGCTGTGGCGTGCCTAGCCGCCGGCGGGAGGGTCCGAGAGGCGGGATTCGGCGCGTTTCGCTGGTACTCCGCACCACCCTGCTAGGCCTCTAGACCCCAGGTCAGAGGCACTTTCTCCTGCTAGAGGTGCTGCTAGACCTAGACAGATGGGGGTGCTAGGTCTAGCAGTGCTCACGCCGGGCGGCAGCCGCAATTTAGCAACTTTCCGTGACATTCGCGGTGGAGTTCGAGGTTGCACCGGCGGTGCCGTGCCTCGCATCGGAACGTGGCCCTGACATGACAAGGGCCGGTCCCGAGTGATGCCTCGGGACCGGCCTGCTCATGCTGTGACCGCGCCGACCGCGTGGATGCCCCAACGGGACGGCAGCGTTGCCGTCGCGTCGGAGGATCCGGCTGGCCTAAGTCACGATCGATCCAGCGGGGCTTCGCGAGTCGCCGGTCCGGAGTTCCGTCCCGAACCGTGGTGGGGCTCCGCCGGCTTGAACCTCATCTCGCCGTCGGTCATCGACGTGAGCACACATCCGAGGGGAAGCGTGCGGAGCGTCGTCGCGATCGCCGCCGGATGAACACCCGACGGCACCGACACCGAGTAGCACCTGAACGGCCCGGTGCCCTCCTCACGAACGACGGGATCGCCTTCCCGGGCGCTTCTCCCAGGGCCGGTGTGCGGTGGAGCTGACAGCATGTCGGACACGGTGTCGACCTCCCAAGTCGGCCGGTGCCGAGGGCCGGTTCCGGTGGTGACACACCGGGCCGGCCCGACCTGTTCCTGACACACCGCACGGTAGTCACTATTGAAGCGTAAGTACAGCGCCCACGTTGTGGACGTGGGTACGCTCCTAGCGTCGGCTGAGTGTCTGGTCAGAGCGACGACGAGATGATCAGCCGCGCGGAACTCCGCACCTTGGTCGACATCGACGACCTTCGCTCGCTCCTCGGCGCGGGCACCGCCCGCCGGGAGCGCGTCAGCCGGAGCTACGCCACATCGGTGGCCAGCCGAAAAGGCTTCCCCGATCCCCTGATCGACCACCCGCGACTGCGGCTCTGGCGACGGATCGACGTCGAAGCATGGCTGGACTCAAATCGCCCTGGATGGCGCGCCGGCTAACCCCGATCTGGGCTATTGGGACATCCTGATGCTTTTATTTGCCCAATTTTTCAGGCCATCGAAGTCATGCTATTCTCGCAAAAGTTAATCAGTTTAACGTGGGCATTGTGGTGCGCGGATTGTCGGAGACAGTCCGGGGACGACTAGCCAGTGCTGGTCACCTGTAGGTTCCCATCCCCCATCAGGCCGCGTAACTCGTGCTATGGTTGCTAGCTCGGTTCTCACCGATCTGTCGTCTGGAACCTCTCGCCGGCCTGTCATTTCCTTGGCGACCTCCCGACCAGCTCGTTCGAAGCCGCATCGGAGACACGCCCGGATTTCGGCCAGCGGGACGCCTGGCCGGACCACGATCTGCTGACCGGCCTGGCCGAGGTTCAGGCGGTTACCCAGGCCGATGCGGCTGCCCGGGACTACGTAGGCGTACTGCGCGGCCGGGGTGTCAGCTGGACTCGTTTCGGAACAGCGTTCGGTGTACCTGAAGCAGGCGGCCTGGGAGCGGTTCTCCGACGCGGGCCCACCTCCTGCCCCGGGGCGCTTCTCAGTGACGCGCTGCTCCGAGCGAAGATTGAGACCGCTGCGGGCCGCCTTCTTTGACTGGAGAGTGGTGTGGGACCCTGGACGGGTGGTGACCAAAGCTGACGCACCTGCTGCCCCGCAGCCTGGCGGCGGCGTAGATTTTCTCGTGTCATACATAGAAACCGACGAGGAGTGGGCGGCCTGGATAGCCTGGCAGTTGGAGGAGGCTGGCTTCAGGGTTCGATTTGAGGCGTGGGACCTCTCGGTTGGAATGCACCGGACTGGGGAGCAGCATCGCGCCTTGGTGGAGGCAAAGCGGATCGTAGCAGTTGTCTCGGCTTCCTATTTGGCCTCGAAACGCAAGGCGCCGGAATGGCAAGCCGCGTTGGCGGAGAGCCTGCCGGGAGATCGTCCCAAGCTTCTGCCAATACGGGTAGAAGACTTCTCCCTGCAAGGATTGCTTCTCGATCGGGTCAGTGCCGACCTCTTCGGAATCGATGAGACGACCGCCCGTGAAAGGCTACTGGCGGCCGTACACGGCGCGAAGAAGCCTGAATACGTCCCGGCGTTCCCAGGCAAGCCGGATATCGGCGTCGGCCGGAAGGCGCCATACTTCCCAGGTCAGTACCAGGAGCGGGGCTCGGCCTGGCCGCCGGGCAGGTCACCGTTTCCCGGTCTGGCTGCCTTCGATGCCAGCCTGGCCGCGGTATTCAGGGGCAGAGATGCCGACATCAGACGGCTTGTGGACACCTTGACCAGCCCGGCAGGAGACAGCACGGGGCTGGTGGCGGTAGTGGGTCAGTCCGGGTGCGGCAAGTCGTCTTTGGTCGCGGCCGGGCTTGTCCCGACTGTGACGGAAGATCCGTACCACTGGCTAGTGGTACCTTCCTTGGCTCCCGGTAATCGGCCGCTGGTAGCACTGGCAGATGCCCTCGCCGAGGTAGCCCGCGATCACGGGTTGAATTGGGATCGCAAACAGCTGACTAGCCAGCTGACCGAGCCGGGTGCAATCGCGGAGGTTACGCGAGAACTCCTCGCCGCAGCTCGCCCCGCGCCGCGACTTCTGATTGTCATTGATCAGGCAGAAGAGTTGTTGGTTCGAGCCAGCCCGAACAGCAGGAAAGAGTTTCTTGCCGTGCTCGCTGCGGCAAGTGCCGGACTGGTGCGAGTGGTCGCTACTGTGCGTTCGGAGTATCTCGGCAGGCTTGTTGAGGAGGCTGCACAGGTAGGGCTTCCAGTACGTACTGAGGCGATCCTCCCATTGACTCAAGAAATGCTCCGTCTGGTGGTCAGCGAGCCGGCGCGACTGGCCGGGCTGACCATCGACGACCAGTTGGTCGCTCGTCTGGTTACCGACACCGGAGACGGGCAAGCCCTGCCGCTACTCGCCTTCATCTTGCAACGGCTCTACGTCCAAGCCTGTCGGGCGGGCACGACCACTCTGTCTGATGTTCTGTATGAAACTACCGGCGGGGTGCGTAGTGCGCTTATCGAGCACGCTAACGTCGCCCTCGACAAGGCCGCCACCGCTACTGGGCGCAGCCGTGACGAGGTGCTGGATGGCCTGCTTCAACTGGTCAGCGTCGACACCGACGGGCGACCCACCCGCCACCGTCTTCCTCTAGACGGCCTAAACGATCGCATCCACAGTACGCTCGCACCGTTCATCGCCCACCGGCTGCTTACCGTTGACGCTGCCCCCGGCGGCCCGGCGACCATCGATATCGCCCACGAGCGGCTCCTCGCCGACTGGTCCTCTCTCGCTACAGCGATCGACCAGAGGTCCGACCAACTCCGGCTACGCAGCCAGGCCGATACGGCTGCCGCCGATTGGGATTATTATGGTCGTCCGCTCAAACGGCTGTGGAGCCTTCCCCTGGCCGGTGAAGCCCTCGCTACTTTCAACTCAGACGACCTCACACCCATCACCCATGCCTTTTTGATCGATAGCTGCCGCCAAGGCAGGCGCGTGCGCACCCGTAATTGGACCGTGGTTGTCGGCCTCCTAGTCGTCCTCATCGTTCTTGCGGTTTATGGGCTTCAGATGAGGGATACGGCGGAAGAACGCGACCGCGCTAGGATCGCCGATCAGCTGCTTGTCCGCGCTGACAGTATCCGTGTTAAGGATCCGGCCCTGGCACTTCGTCTTGTGGTAGCCGCTTACGACGTCGGCCCCCGTAGTCACCGAGACCGAATCCGTGGCAATCTGCTCGGCATCTTGGCGGACACCCCGACTCTGCGCACCACCATCACTGGCCACTCTAGCCAAGTTTGGGTGACGGCGTTTGGACTTGATGGAATACTTGCCTCCGCTGCTAATGATGGAACGGTCCTACTATGGGATGTCGCTGACGGAGTCAACCCCCGCCAGGTGGGCAGCTTCTCTACTGGCGATGCCGGCCTGACCGCAATGACATTTAGTCTCAACGGACTCATTGCCACAGTCGGCGAGAATGGAGCGCAGCTCTGGGACGTCACTGATCCGGACAACCCCCAGCAACTCGACGCTTCTTTTATCGGCTCCGCAGACGATCTGGTATTCGGACCCGGCGGCGTCCTCGCCGCCGTCAACGGGAAGACGGTGCAGCTCTGGGACGTCACCGACCCGGCGAGCCCTCAAAGGGGCGGCAGTCTTACCGGTCATACCGACGATGTGTCAACACTGGTGTTTGGACCCAACGGTATCATCGCTACCGCCAGCTGGGACACCACAGTACGACTGTGGGACGCCACTGATCCAAATCATCCCTACCAGCGCGGCGAGCCGCTTACCACCACCTACGGCAGCTCTGTGACCTCTGTGACTTTCGGACCGAATGGGATCTTGGCATCCGCCAGCGATGACGGGACGGTACGACTGTGGGACGTGTCCGATCTAGATAGCTCCCACCAGGTTGGCGGCTCTCTTACGGGCCACACCAATGCTGATGCGAAGGTGGCGTTCGGATCCGATGGCCTCCTCGCGACTGCCGATGAGAGGACAGTGCAACTCTGGGACGTATCCGATCCAATTAACCCTCACCAAGTCGGCAAACCCCTCGCCGGTCACACCGACTCGATATCTTGGCTGACGTTCGGGCCCGACGGCCTTCTCGCCACCGCCAGCTGGGATACCACTGTACGGCTGTGGGACGTCAGTAGTTTGCGTCAGCTTCGGGCGGACGTGGTGGAGACTGCTTGCCAACGTGCCGGCGGCGGCCTAAATGAAAAAGAGTGGGATCGATATCTGTCGAATGTGCCATATCGAAATACCTGCGGCCCAGTCCACGACGGCAGTAAGTAGTCAGCCAACAGTAGTAATCTGACAGCGAAGGCGTTGCCGACCCACGTGGAGCAGGAGATCGACCGCGCTTCGAAGCGCCCGTCGGGCTCGTCGTGATTGACTCGATCACTAACCCATCGCCTATCACGTTAGCGCGGGACGGCTCTAATAAATGTCGCCCAGACTGTAGTAAACCGTCAGCCACTCGATCATGGTTTCTGTCGGTGGATTCTGTCATCTCGGCCGACTGAGGGCGGCGTAGATTAGGATGTCGGAGCCGGGGAAAGGTGAAGCTCCTGGCGCGCAGGTTTCCAGCCAGGAGCAGTCTGTTCGTCCGGAGCTTCAAGTGCTCGACTAGCTGCTGGGGGATCTGTAGGGCTGCTCTCCCGCGATCAGAACGTGAGCGCTTCTAGGACTTCTGCGGCGCCGGTGGCAGCTACCTTGCGGCCGAAGTAGCGGTCCTGTGTGATGGTGGGCGTCGAATGGCCGAGCTGATCGGCTGCCGCACGGGCAGTGAGGCCGCTGATGTCCATGGCTGTAGCGACGGACTTCCGTCCGACGACGTGAGACGTCGCTGACTCCATGCCGGCTTTGCGGAAGGCGTCCCGCAGGTCCGCCTGAGTGTTCGATGGGTCTCATAGTCCGCCGAGCGGTGCCGGGAAGACAGGCGTCTCGGCGGACTGATCGTCATGGCGGCGTCGCAGGGTGGCGAGCATCCAGGCCGGCAGGACGAGCCGCCGGTATCCGCTCTTCGTCTTGGGCTTCGGCTTGTTGATGAGGCCCTGTCCAGTGATGCGGACGACCGTTGAGCAGATCTCGATCCATCCTTCGTCGAGGTTGACCGCGCCCCAGGTGAGGCCGGCGGCCTCACCGATCCGGACGCCGGTGCTCATCAGGAAGTTCACGAAGTCAGGGATGTCTCTGCGGATCGCCACGTCGTCGTAGGTGAGGAAGCAGCGGAGCTGCCGAAGCTGGGCGATGGTGAGCGCGTGCGGCGCACGCTTCGGTGTCGCGCTTGCGATGGGGCCTGCGTCCCTGACGACGTTGCGCTCGATGGCGTCGTGGCGGGCGGCCATGCCGATCATGCCGGAGGACGCTGTTGCGTTACGGGGAAGCTGGGCGTGCCAGCGGCCCGGGCGTCTGCAGGTCAGACGGCTGCGGCGAGTTCGGTGAACGCGGCGGCCAGCCTGAGCTGCGGGTTGCTGTCGATTCCGAGTTCGTAGTGGCCGCGGCGAATGTTCTGAACCAAGGCGTGTCCGGCGCTGACGGTCTGGAACGAACGCATCCGTTTCAGTCCGCGCATCGGCCGGAGCCGTGCTTCGAACCGGCCGTGGTCGGCTTCAATCCGGTTGTTCTCCCGGGCGCCGTCGACATGGCAGGCCTCGGGAAGCAGCTCGTCGAGGATCTTCGGGTAGACCGGCGCCTTATCGGTGGTGACCTCGACCGGCCGGCGCCCCTGCGCCAACGCTCGAACGAAAAAGCGCCGGGCAGCGGCCTGGTCGCGGCGGGTACTGGCGAGGACGTCGATGACCTGGCCATGCTGGTCAACCGCCCGGTACAGATACGTCCACCGACCCGCGACCTTCACGTAGGTCTCATCGACGAACCACCTGTCACCGGGCCGATGCCGACACGGACGGGCCGCCTCAATCAGCGAGGGCGTGAGGCGCTGCACCCACCGATACACCGTGACGTGATCAACCTGGAGGCCGCGTTCGGCGAGCAGCTCCTCGACATCCCGGTAGGACAGGGCGTATCGCAGGCACCAGCGGACAGCGAGGATGATCACCTCAGGTGGGAACCGAAACCCCGCGAACTCCGATGTCGGGACCGATGGACAGGCACGACGTCGACGCATCACCCGATCATGACCGATCGACGGCCACGGGACAGCGGACTCCGCCGATGCAACAGAGCCCTGTCGAGCACCTTCTTGGATCGTCCGGCGTCATCGGTACTGACGGCACTGCTGCGGCGGCGGCCCGAGTGGGGGCCGGTGCGTCGTGACGTTAGTCGCTGGGATTGACTCGTCGACCCAGTCCTGCAAAGTCGTGATCCGCGATGTCCGCAGCGGTGCACTCAAAGGGGCAGGTACTGCGCCGGATCGCGAGGGCAGCGAGGTGGATCCGCGGCGCTGATGGAGCGGCGTCACTCGACCATGACTGATCAGGATCCGCGATGCCGGACTCCGCGGATGCAACACACCTCCGACGGTAGACTCTTGGCCATGGCCGTCGTCAGCCGTATCACCGCCGATCCCGCGATCATGGCGGGTGCGCCGGCGATTCGTGGTACCCGGATCACCGTGTCCGCGGTGCTGGGTCAGCTCGCGGCTGGCTCGACGGTCGAGGAACTGCTCGCGGACTACCCGTCGCTCACCCGCGACGATGTGCTCGCTGCTCTCGCGTTTGCCGCGGAGACGATGCCGCAAGAGCGTCCGTTCATCGCCGCATGAAGTTCCTTGTCGACGAGAACCTCTCACCGCGGGTCGCCGAACTGCTGCGCGACAAGGGCATCGACACGACGCACGTCCTCGAGCACGGGCTTGGCGGTTCTCCGGATACCAAGGTCAGCGCGTTCGCCGTCACCGAGAGACGGTCGATCATCTCGGCCTACAGCGACTTCACCACTCTGCTCGCGCTCAGTCGCGGTACCGCTCCCTCGCTCGTCCTGCTCCGGTCCGGCGACCAGCTCAAGCCCGACGCGCAAGCCGCCTTGTTGCTGGCGAACCTGCCCGCGCTGGAAGCCGACCTCGAACAGGGCGTCGTGGTATCGCTCAGTACGACCCACGTGCGGGTTCGTCGGCTACCGCTTCGCTGAGTACTGCTACCCCCGCTCCGGCCCGTGGTTTCCGTGCCTCGCCTTGGGCTGCCATTGGCTACGTACCGTAGCCGGGGTGCGTCTCTGTCCAGCAAGCTTGGGTATGTCTGTTATGCCGGGGCCTCGTGCGTCGCGCCCGGACCGCGCGTGTGCGCATTGTGTGCTCGGATGCCCCGGCATGGCGCGACATCGGCCGGCACGTTCCGGCACTGAATACGCCCCGACCTCGGATTTTCCGGCACGACGCGGCATGTTCCGGTATGTACGGACACGTGGAGCGGTCGCTCTCTCGGCACGCGCCGGCTTCCTGTCTCTGCCGGTCCGAACCTGTGTATGGCCGGGAACAACGCCTCAGCGCCGGGTGAGCGCGCTGAAGGCGAAAGGAGACCGGCATGCGGCGCGCGGGTCGGGAGTGGGACGACCGAGGAGGTATCCCTGCCCGCAGCGGATACCAGCCTCCCGGGCCGCGGTCAGGTCCGCCCGTGTCTCGATGCCTTCGGCGACGACGCGGCACCCCGTCTCCCGGGCGATGGTGGTGATTCCCGCGACGATCGCCCGGCGGACGGGATCGCCGCTCATGTTCTTGATGAGAACCCGGTCGACCTTCACGACGTCCGGCCGCAGGATGAGCAGCATCTCCAGGCCGGAGTAGCAGGCTCCCAGATCGTCGATGGCGATGAGGACGCCGTGGCGGCGAAGCAGGCGGACAGCCGCGACCAGGTCGGGGTTGTCGTAGGCCTGTTCCGCCTCGGTGATCTCGACGACGAGCCGGCTGGGGTCGCCGACGTCGAGGAGGAGTTCGACAAGACCGCCGGTGACCGTCGACGGAGCGGCGTTGACGGCGAGGCGCACATCGTCGGGCAGGGCGTGCAGCGCGGGCAGCGCCCGCTGGATCACGGCGGTCTCCAGTTCGGGGCCGAGACCGGCGGCGGCCGCGTCGCGGAACAGCGCGGCGGTGGAGAGGCGAGGGTCGGGCAGGCGGGTCAGGGCCTCGACACCGACGGTGCGTCCGGCGACGAGGTCGATGACAGGCTGGTAGTGGATGCGCAGACCGTCGGAGTCGATCAGTGTGTGCACACGGTGCCAGACACGGCTCCGGATCTCCCACATCCTGTGGAGGTCGGACACGTAACCGGTCAGGAAGCGGGCGAGCAGCCGCAGGAACCGGATGTCCCGGTCGCCGAGGGACGGCTGCGGATGCCGGTGGAGGCACCCGACCAACCCGTAGAGGTTCCCATCCGTGTCGAGGATCGGGGTCGCCGCGTAGGCGCCGATACCCAGGTCCTGTACCGAGATGATGTCCGCGGTGCGGGGGTTCCGCCGCGTGTCGGGGATCAGTTCCGGGAGGTCCCCGGCGAGCACCCGCCCGAACACGCCGGCGTCGCGGCGGATGGTGCAGCCGAGGGCGAGACCGAACGGCTGGGCGTTGCCGGAGAGTCCCTGAAGGATCAGAAGACCACCGTCAAGGCGGCCGAGCCAGGCGATCTCCATCCGCAGCCGTCGCCGGAGCAGATCCAGCAGACCCATCAGTGCATCGCCGGGTGCGCAGACCTCGCTGCGCGGTCCCAGACAGCCATGATGGGCGGCCATACCCCTCCTCCTAACAGGTCAGGCCCTCCCGACCGGAGTTACCCACCTCACCGAGCCGCACACCACGCACCCGGATGGACACATCGCGTATCGGACGGGCGATTCGCCCCACGCGTGGACGCGTCACGCAGGGTCATACGGCCGTGGGCCGTCAACACCACCACCGGCCTGAAATATCACCAGAATGACGATTGTGGGCCACCGTCCGCCGCGCGGGCGAAGCCCGCCCTCCGTTGCGGATGTTCACCGGGCGGACGTCCTGTGCGTCGGGGCGGCGCCGTGGTGCGCGACACCCTCGCGCACACGCATCTGCACATGCGTCTACGATCACGAATCGTGCCGGATTGGGTCGGTTCGCGGTGGTCGCCAGACATCTTTCCCGGGGCTCCGGCGTTCGCCGCGGGTATCGATCGAGAGCAGGTCGCGGCGGCTCTGCCCGGCTACGACCTCGGCCGGGAACTCGGCGCGGGCGGTTTCGGGCAGGTCTTCGAAGGCTGGCACCGTGGCCTGCAACGCCACGTCGCGGTGAAGGTGCTGTACACGCGGGGTCACGGCGCGCAGATCGATGACCTGGTCCGGGAGGCGCGGTTACTGGCTCGACTCGATCATCCGCACATCATCCGCGTGTACGACTACGTCCACGCTCAGGCGGGCGACCTGCATCTGATCGTGATGGAGCTGATGGCGGGCGGACCGTTGTCCCGCCGGCAGCAGACGATGACCCAGCGGGCGGCCTGCGCGGTCGGCCTGGCGGTGGCTGGCGCCCTCGCGTACGCGCACTCCCAGGGCGTCCTGCACCGCGACATCAAACCCGACAACATGCTGTTCGACGCCGTAGGTCTGCTGAAGGTGGCCGACTTCGGAATCGCGAAGCTCCTGAGCGGCGTGTCGGGCGGCCGGAACACCGTGATCGGAACGCCCCTGTTCATGCCGCCCGAGCAGCTCGTCGGGGGTTCGCTCAGCCCGGCCACCGATCTTTACGCGCTGGGCGTGGTCCTTCAGTTGCTGCTCACCGGCGGGTCCGCGGTGGAGGCGACCCTTTCCCCGTCTCCCGGGCCTCGGCCTGATTCGGACCACACGGGATTACTACCGCGGGCACTCGCGGACCCCCTGCGCGACGTGATCCAGCACGCTCTGGAAGCGGACCCGGCTGCCCGCCCGCCGACCGCGCACGCCTTCGGGCTCGCACTCGCCACGGCCGCGGCATCCGCCTTCGGACCTGGCTGGCTGACCCAGTCCGCCGTGCCGGTGCGGCTCGAGGACGACATCCGAGCCGCCGCGGAGCCGCACGCCGGAAGCGCCGCGCCGGTCCCGCCCGCCCCTCTTCCCCCGCCGCGCAGGGACACGCCGGTGGCAGCCCGGCGTGGCGATGCCCTGGGTGCGGGACGGCACGCCCGGCCCCGTGCCCGGTTGGCCCTGCCGCGGCGTCGCATCCTCGCCGCCGGCCTGTTCGCCGTAGCCGGTGCCGTCCCCGCCGGATATCTCCTTGCCGCCGCCCTGACGAAAGATCCGGGAGGCGGTGTCGCCGATCCGCTGGGTGTGCTGCCACAGCGGCACACCGACTGGATCCTCTCCCTGAGGTTCTCGCCGGACGGCATGATTCTCGCAAGCGGGAGCAAGGACGGGACGGTGCGCCTGTGGGACATGACGGATCCCGCGGCCCCGCGTTCGATCGGAGGGCCCCTGCCGGGACGCAGCCCGGGTGTGACCTCCGTGGCCTTCTCGCCCGACGGGAACACCCTGGCCAGCGCCAACTGGGACGGCACCCTGCAACTCTGGGACATCACCGACCGGGCCAGCCCACAATCCCTCGGCGCGCCACTGCCCGCCCACGCCATCCTCGCGAACTCGGTGGTCTTCCTCGACCGCGGCCAGACGCTGGCCAGCGCAGGTCGCCAGGAGACCCGTCTGTGGAACATCACGGACGGCGCCGCACCGGAGCCGATCGGACCGCCCATCCTCGGCGACACGGACTGGCCGAGACTGGTGGTGGTCGACAGACCCAGAATGCTCCTGGCACGGGTCGGCGAGAACCGGACCATCCGGATCTGGGACGTCTCGAACGCGGCGAGCCCCCACGAGCGCACCAGGCTCGTCTCCGGCCATGCCGGCGCAGTCCACTGCGTCGCGTTCACCCAGGATCTGCGCCTCATGGCCACCGGCGGCAAGGACGCCACCCTGCGGCTGTGGAACACCGTCGACCTCGCCAGGCCCGAGATGATCGGAAAGCCCGTGACCGGCCATCACAACACCATCTGGTCGGTGCTGTTCTCTCCGGACGACAGGATCGTGGCGACCGCCAGCTATGACGGCACGATGGGCATCTGGAACGTGGAGGACCCCGAACATCCCCGGCTCGAGGGGATGGTTCCGTCCGGCCAGGAAGGCTGGTTGATGTCCCTCGCGTGCTCCCTCGACCGAGCCGCACCCGTCCTGGCCAGCGGCAGCCAGGACGGAACCATACGGCTCTGGCGGCTCACCGGGACCGGCTCCGACCAGCGGTCCTGAACAGGCGCCGGACGAACGCGGTCATTCCGATGTGATCCGAACGGGGTCGAGCAACTGCCTCCTCGCACGCGCCTGCGGACGACAGGGCTAGCCGGTCTGGAGGTTGAAGATCGTGCGGCGGATGTCGTCGATGGTCTGGTCGAGGGCGTTGGTGGCGGCGGTCAGGCGGGCCGCGGCCAGGTCGCCGATGAGACGGATGAGCGACTGCAGCTGCAGGCCGACCGCGAACAGCCGCTGGATGACCTGGTCGTGCAGGTCGCGGGCGATGCGGTCGCGGTCCTTGAAGACCGCGAGGCGGGCTCGCTCCTGCTGGGCGTGGACGAGTTCGAGGGCGAGCGAGGCGTCGTTGGCGAATGCCTGTACCAGGTCGTGGTCGCGGGGCTGGTGGTGCTCGATGCCGGCGCGGTTGCAGAGGATGAGCGTGGCCGGGGCGTTGCCGGTGATGCGCATGGGGACGACGAGCGCGGTGGCGAAGGGCAGGTCCGGCACGGGGGTGAGCCGGCTGCCGTGGAGATCGAGACGGTCGAGGATGACCATCGCGCCGCGGGCCAGTTCGTCCAGGGTGCGCTCGTCGGAGAGCCGGATCGTCAGGCCACGGAGTTCTTCGGGCCCGACCGGGAGGCCGGCGGCGATGTCGGCCGTCGTCACCACCAGGTTGCCGTTCTCGTCGGGAACCGCGACCGTGGCGAGGTCGACGCCGGCCATCTGGCGGGCCAGGGTGGCGACCGTGTCGAAGGCGGTCACCTGGTCCGGAGCCACGAGGACGGCGGCCGTCATCCGAGCGCTGGCCGCGAGCCAGGCGTTGCCGCGTTCCGCCCGCTCGTAGAGCCGGCGCAGCTCGTGTTCCGCGCGCTCCCGCTCGATCGCGGCGGTGAGGACGTGCGCGACGGACTGGACGAACGTGGTCTCGTCCTCGGTGAAGCGACGGGACTGCGGCGATCGGGCGATCGCCAGGAGGCCGTACGGCGACCAGTGGCTGCCGATTCGTACGGTGAGGATGGTCAGATCGTTGTCGCCGTGCGATGCGTAGCGGGTCTCCGCGAGCCGGGCGCTCACCGCCGCCGCGCCTGCGCCGGGGCCCGCGCCCCTGCCCCCGCCTGATTCCACGGCCAGGCCCGCTTCCGCACCCGCACCCGCACCCGGCACTGCATCTGTACTCGGCGACGTGCCTTTACTCGGCCCCGTACCCGTATCCGGCCCAGCGCCTGGACTTGTACCAGGCCCCGCACCTGTTCCCGCCTCGGTTCCGGTCGGCCCGCCGCTGTCGTCGAGGCGGATGAGCTCGCATTCGGTCGCGTCCAGCGTCGAGGTCACCAGCGCCGTCGCCTCGGCCACCAGGCTGTCGACGTCGTGACCGGACACGGCATGGTCGCCGAGCCGCGCGAGGCCCGCCTGGCGGCGCTCGGCCCGGCGCAGGTCGGTGACGTCGGCGAGCACGAGCGCGAGCAGGTCGTCGCCGTCCTGCGCATAAGGGATCACCGACACCCGCAGGGAGAGGACGGGGCCGTTGCCGACGGTGACGTCGATGTCGCCGGTCTGTGCCTGACGGGTCGTGATCGCGGTTGAGATCAGGCCCCAGGGCCCGCTGAGGGCCCGCTGCCACTGCCGTGGGTCGACCGGCCGTAGCAGCTCCACCAGGTGCGCGAGCGGCGTGCCGATGCGCTGCGGCCTGCCCGCGATCCGGTCGATGACCGGTGAGGCGCGCCGCAGCCGCCGGTCAGCGCCGCCGTACAGGGCGACGCCGACCGGCAGGTCCCCACCGGGGACCTGCGCTGATACCAGCTCCAGCAGCGCGGCGTGTTCACCGATCGTCTCCGTGCCGTGGCGGGAGGCGGTGACGTCGAGGATCGTGCCGGTGTTGCCGACCACCTCGCCGGCGTCGTCGCGGATGACCATCGCCCGGATCTGGACCCGGCGGTAGCTGCCGTCCCGGGTGCGGTACCGGGTCTCGTGGTGGCAGTGGTCGGCGCCGCCGGCCACCACCGCCATGAACAGCGCGATCGTGTGCTGCAGCTCGTCGGGGTGGACATAGTCCAGGAAGCGTGATCCGAGGCTGGGACCGACCTCGAAGCCGGTCAGCCGTGTCCACGCCTGGTTGAGGTAGGTCCAACGGCCCTCGGCGTCGGTCTGGAACACGACCTCGCCGAGTGTGTCGAGTAGCCGGAGGGCGTCCTGACCCCGGTCAGGAAGCGGGACGGCATCAGATGCTGACGAGATCATCGGGCCCCCTCGGCGATCAGGATCGCGCCGAACGCGCCGCGCAGTAGGTATCCCTGTTCTGGCCCAGTGGCAGCAGGCGGGGCACGGCGTAGGCGGTACGCAGGACGGTCGCGGTCGCCGCGGCGGTCGTCTCGATCTCGCGCTGGATCTGTACGCGGGCCTCGGCGGTGGGTGCGTTCACCAGGCGTTCGGCGTTGCGCCAGGCTGTCTCACGCCAGGCCACGAGAATCTGCATGAGCACCGTGTAGGACAGGCCCAGCGGGCTCGCGATGTCGTCGATGGAGGGATCGAACCGATCCGCGGCCTCCCGCAGCAGGGGGTCGATCACCCGGTTGAGCATGACGTTGACCTTGTCGTGGTCCGCCTTGCGGCTCTGGCCGCCCGCCGTCACCAGCCCCAGCGAGGCGAGCACCAGCGGCAGGTCCCGGTTCACGTGCGCGTTCATCCCGAGCAGGATGTTCCCGGCGCCGGCGAGCTGGCGGCCGGCCGCCGCGTCGAAGGCGATCTGCCAGGCAGGGGAGACACCGCCGCCGCCGTCGCCGGCGAGCCAGGCGTCGTAGGCATGGAAGTAGTACGCGGCGAAGACGGCGTCCTCGGTGTTGACGTAGGCGACGTCCGCGAAGAAGGCGGGCTGGGCGGCCGTGCGCCGGTACTCCTCGGTGGTCCGCAGATAGGTCAGGGCGAACACCGCGTTGTGGTCGCAGCTCGCCGCGAGCGGCGCGAAGCGGCTCTGCATCTGAGTGATCGTCGCGTCGACGCACTCCGGGGCCCCGTCGGCACACTGCTGCGCCTGCGTGGGGGAGTAGGCGGCTGGTAGCGGCGGCAGCAGGCCCGACCAGCCGATGAACAGCGGCTCGGTGGTTGTGATGTTGGTTGTGGTGGTGGTCGTGGCGGTGGCGGTGGCGGGCACGGCCGTAGCCAGGGAAAGCCCCGCCGAAAGGAGGCCTGCGATAAATGAAATGAATAATCTGGAAGCCCGGCTTCGACTTGCGGGCATGAAGGTCATAGCACCGCATCATAGGGTCATTGGCGATGGAATATCGGTAGGGGATTCTTGCTGGAAGTTCAAATGATTTATCTTTTCGCGTTTATGGTGGCCGACTGGGCGTGTAGCGAAATCCCGAGAATCGGCGGATTCGGGCGTAACGATAGCGACCTGGCTGGCCGTGCCCACCCGGCCGTACTTCGGCTCGCCGGGGATCTCATGCTGACGCATAGCGCCAGAAATTCGGGCAGACCACACACGCATGGCCACCCGCCGAGGATCCCGCGCTGCCGCGCAGTGCAGACAGTTCACCTTAAGTGGGGCAAAAGGGGTGCAGATTCGCCTGGCGACCCGCAAGAAAGAAGGATTTTGGTCTTGCGCCACGAACGGGAAGGGAGAAGCCGATCTTGAGTAGACGGTGATCTTCTGGAGCGGTGCTCCGCGGGTGATGGAGGTGTGGCCCTCCGTGACCACCATGCGGGTGGGGGTCGCAAACCGCCGTCAGCGGCGTCGCCTCAACGGGCGGGGTCGTGAGCGTGACGGAAAAGGCCCGGCGGTGACCGGGTCAGGTGTGGGCCGGGAAGGCGAGCGAAAGCGAACCACTGTGGAAGTGTCGAAATACTCTCAACGTCAGAACCGAGGTTGTGGCCAAGACTTCGGGATAAGTCCGGGAGATACCCGTCTACTGCCCGGGCGGCGTTC